>CANNTX010000018.1 GCA_947522695.1 uncultured Bacilli bacterium
TTAATGTTTTTTGGAATATTTGGATATGTTTTAACTTATTATGTTACTTTACAAATGGATAATTTACATGTATTAACAAGATATAGGTATACGAATAGTTTTAATAAGACTATAGAAATATTAAAGAAAGAATATGTATTAAATGATTATAAAAAGATAGATTATAATTATTTGTATGATAAATATTATAGTTTGATTAAACAAGCTGAAGAAAATAATGATGAAGAGTTGTATATGAAAACAATGTATGAATTTTCTTCTAATTTTAAAGATGGTCATTTTATTTTTAATATATTTGATGAAAATATAAAGAAAAAATTTTATAAACAATATTATAATAAAGATTATGGATTTGGAACTATTTTATTAAGTAATGGAAATGTTGCTGCTATTTTAGTTGATAAAAATAGTGAAGCATATAAAAAAGGTTTAAGAGATGGAATGATTATTACTAAAAAAGATAATTTAAATGTTGAAGAGGCTATGAGAGATATTGTTATTCCAAAAAATAATTATCCAGTCTTGGAAGATGAATTACTATTTAAATCTTTTTATTTATTTGCTACAGGTAATGAGAAAGTTAATGTAACTTTTATTAATAAAGATGGTAAGGAAAAGAATATTGAAGTAAGTTCTATTAGCGATGAAAATAATAAACCGGAAAAATTATGGAATAAAATTATGTATTATGATGAAAAACTTAATAATTTTGATACTAAGGTTATAAATAAAAATACTGGTTATATTGTTGTTAATCATGAAAATACTGATATATTTAAGGGATTAATTTGTTACGGCATTGATGACGCTTCTTATTATATGGATGAAATTTTAGATAAAAAAATAGGTAACTTGGTTAATCAAGGTATATCAACATTAATTATAGATTTAAGAAATAATAATGGTGGATATTTAGTTGAGGCTGAAGCAATTGCTTCTATGTTTACTAAAGATAGTTATCTAGTACTTAAAGAAGCAAAATATAATAGTAATTTATATAATAAATCTTATTTAAAAGGAAATGGCAAATATAGTGATTTAAAATTAATTGTTTTAGTTAATTCTAACACAATAAGTTCTGGTGACATTTTAACTTATTTATTGAAAAAGAATGAAAATACAAAAGTTATTGGTTTTACTAATTCTAATAATTCTTCACAAAGTATTGGCGGATTAATATTGTTAAGTGGTGGTAAATTTTCAATAGTGTATCCTACTTATAAAGCTTTAGATGAAAATAATAATGTTTTTATTGATTCTGATTATAATAGAGATGCTACTTTAAAATTGGATGTTAGATTAGATTTAACAAAAGAAAATATTAATGATATAGTGTATTCTAATGATGATTATGATTACTTATTAGAATATGTAGTAAACAATTACCTAGAAGGTGAGAATTAAAATGAGTAAATATGATAAGTTATGGAATTATATAAAGGAAAGTAATAAAGAAAAAACGTTATTATTTCTAAATCATTTTAAATGTTAATAATTAGGGCGTAATTTCCATTTATAATTGGTAGTGTTTTAATAAGTAAGATGTTATCTTTGATTTAAGAAAAGGAGAAGATAAAAATGAATTTAGGTAAAAAAATAGCTGAATTAAGAAAAAAGAATAATTTATCACAAGAAGAATTAGCCGAAAAAGTAGGTGTTGCTAGACAAACAATTTCTAAATGGGAAATTGGTGATACTACTCCTGATATTAATCAAGTAAAGATTATATCTAAAATATTTAATATAAGTATTGATGAATTAGTAGATAACGATATTAATAATGTTATAGTTGAGAAAATAAGTAATACGGAAAAGTTAGCAGGAATTACAATCAAAATATTAAAAGTTTTAGGTGTAATGATTATTGTTTTTATTGTTTTGATATTCTTATTTGTTATATTTTTTATGGTTGATAATCCTAGAAAAGATTATGATATAGTAGGCAGGACTAAAATTAGTTGTCAGTTAAATAATGAGGAATATGTTTATGAAGCAGAATACAATAAAAATTATCAGGTAATAAATAGTGGTGGAGACGCTTATATTATGAATCACACTGACATTGAAAGTTATGAAGATGTTAATAAAATAATTGCTCATATAGAAGATTATTTTAATGATCATGGTGGAAAGTGTAATGTTGAAGAGGAAAAATGATATTAAGAAAAAATCTTAATATTTTTTAAAATATATTGACGAATATTTGTTTGATACTATATAATTAAAACATAAAACTTATTAGGAGGATATCTATGAAAATAATTACAATATGTGGAAGTTTAAAATATCAAAATGAAATGATGGATGTAGCAGAAAAACTTGCTTTAAAAGGTAATTGTGTTTTAACTCCAGTATATCCGGTAAATAATAATGAAAGAACTGAAAATCAATTAAAATCTTTAAAAGAAGAACATTTAAAAAAGATAGAATTATCTAATGAAATTATGGTTGTTAATGTCAATAATTATATTGGAAATAGTACTAATTTAGAGATAGATTATGCTAAGAAATTAAATAAAAAAATAATTTATTATACCGATTATATGAATAAGGGAACAAAATGATTTTAAATGTTAGTGGAAGAACTGATATTGTTGCTTTTTATTCAGAATGGTTTATGAATAGATATAAAAATGGATTTGTCGATGTTAGAAATCCATTTAATCCTAAATTAGTAAGTAGAATAAATTTTAAAGATGTTGATTTAATTCTTTTTTGCACAAAGAATCCATTGCCAATATTAAATAATTTAAAAGAAATAGATAAACCAATCATTTTTCAAGTTACTTTAACTCCATATAAAAATGATATTGAACCAAATGTTATAGATAAAAATAAAATAATAGAAGCAATTAAAGAGTTATCAAGTATAATAGGAATTGATAATTTATATGTTAGATATGATCCTATTTTTATAAGTGATAAGTATAATATTGAATATCATAAAAAAGCTTTTGCTAAGATGTGTACTTTATTAAATGGATATGTTAAGCAAGTTATCGTATCGTTTATAGATGATTATAAAAATGTTCGAAAAAATTATAATATTTTAAAATATAAAGAATTTACAGAAAATGATTATAAAGAAATAGGTACAAGTTTTAGCGAGATTGCTAGAAATAATGACATGACAGTCCAAACCTGCTTTGAAGAACGCAATTTAACTGAATATGGATTTAAAAAAGCAGATTGTTTATCCCATGAACTTGCCTATAAATTAACTGGTAAAAAATATAAAAATTGGGTAGCTCGCAAAGAACGAAAATGTAACTGTGTTCAAATGGTTGATATAGGAGTTTATAACTCTTGTAAACATTTTTGTAAGTACTGTTATGCTAATTTTGATGAGAAGTTAGTAAATGATAATTTTAAAAAACATAATCCAAAATCTTCATTACTTATTGGTGAACTTTATGGTGATGATATTATCAAAGAAAGAACTAAATAATTTACATTATATTTTATAAATGTTATTATTTTAATAGGTGGTAGAAAATGGCTGAAAGAAGTAGAACTAAAAAAGAAATAGTAGAAATGTTATTAAAGAAGAATCTTGAAAGTAATGATGAAGAAGAATTAATCAATATGTTAATTGATGAACCAATTGCTGTAGATACTGATAAACAAAGTGATATAAATCGTACTTTTGGAGATAAGGTAGCAGATAAGATAACTGAGGTTGCAGGCAGTTGGAATTTTATAATTGGAATGATTATTTTCTTATTATTATGGATCATTTTAAATATTTATGTATTAGAAAATGCTGATCCGTATCCATTTATATTACTTAATTTGCTATTATCATGTATAGCTGCTTTACAAGCTCCAATAATTATGATGAGTCAAAATAGAGAAGCTAAAAAGGATCGATTAAGAAGTTCTAACGATTATAAAACTGATTTAAAAAGTGAACTTATTTTAGAAGAATTACATAGGGAAATAAGAAGATTAACTGCTAATCAAAATAAAATAATAAAATTATTAGAAGAAAGGGAAGATAATCAAAATGATAAAAGTAACTAAGGATAATATTGAATCATTTTTAGAATATTACCATGATTTTCATGATAGTGTAATTGATTCTAAAGATATAGAATTTAAAGATAATGTATTAACTATTTTAATAGATATTTATTGGCGAGGAGTACCTATTTTAAAAGAAAATGGCTTTTATGAAAAAAGTAATTATAAATTAAAACTAAAATTTAGTGATATAAAAGAATTTAATTTTAAAAATAATGATTATTCAATTGATGAAATATATTTTAAAATAATAAAAGATAATAATGAAGAATATTTTTGTTTTGCTGATGATGAAAAAGAACCTTACTTTTATATTATTTGTAAAAATATTGAGTATGATGAAATAAAAAAATAATATTGAAAGGAAATAATCTAATGAATAAATATTTAAAAACTTTATTTATTATTATATGTTCTATTATTTTACTAGTTCTTGTAGATTTAGCTTGTATTTTTACAATTAACAGACCAATTATTGCTATAAAGAAAAATAATGTATATTATGGAGTGTTTTATGATTCATACGATTGTATGGAGTATTCTGTTTTACAAATAAAACCAAAAAATAGCAAGTTTTCTTGCGCTGTTTCAAAAGAAGTATGATACTTCTTTTTGTGTAAATTAAAAGGAGAAAAGATATGAAAAATAAAATATTAATTATAAAAGTGTTGTTGGTAGTGATTATATTTGGAGGATTAATTTACTATTTAAATTCCTTAAATAATGCAAGTGTTACTTTAAATAAAGATAATGAAGAATATACACTTGAAGGTGTTACTATGAAATTAAAAGATAACACTTTAACTAAAAGCGGTGCAACAATTATAATTACTGATAATAATGAGATTAAATATACCTATGAAGAATATTATAAATTAGAAAAGAGAATTGATCATGTTTGGTATGAACTAAAACCAAATAGTGATGTCTTATTTAATGAAATGGGATATTTAGTAGATGATAATAATGAGTTAGAAATGAATATTGATTGGTCTAAAATATATGGTAATTTAACAAGTGGTAAATACCGAATTATCAAGAGAATTTATGATGGAGAATATAAGTATTTTAGTGTAGAATTTGATTTATAAATTTTATTACATTTATTATTTATAAAATAGAACTACTTGATCACATATTAATTATACTAAATCAACTTTATTAACATAGGATGAATTAAAATAACAAAATGTAACTTAATTGTAACTTTACTTATGATATAACTTAATTGTTGAAAGGAAGATTATATGGAAATATTAAAAGTTGAAAATTTAACTAAAGTATATGGTAAAGATAGTACTAAGGTTGTTGCTCTTGATCATGTATCTTTTAGTGTTGAAAAAGGAGAATTTGTTGCTATTGTAGGAGCATCAGGTAGTGGAAAGTCAACTCTTTTACATTTAATTGGTGGGGTAGATAGACCAACCAGCGGTAAAGTTTATGTTAATGGACAAGATATTTATAAATTTGATGATGATAAACTAGCTATCTTTAGAAGAAGACAAGTAGGGTTAATATATCAGTTTTATAACTTAATTCCAATACTTAATGTGGAGGAAAATATTACTTTACCTCTAGCTTTAGATGGAAGAACTCCTGATAAAACTAAGCTTAATGATATGATTAAACTTTTGGGTTTAGAATCAAGAAAAAATCATTTACCAAATGAGCTATCAGGTGGACAACAACAAAGAACAAGTATCGGTAGAGCATTAATAACAAATCCAAGTATAATTTTAGCAGATGAACCAACGGGAAATTTGGATTCAAAAGCAAGTGATGAAATAGTAGCTCTTCTTAAGAAAACAAATAAAGAGTTAAAACAAACAATTATAATGATTACTCATAATATGGAAATAGCTGCTGTTGCTGATCGAATTATTAAAATAGAAGATGGAAAAATAGTAGGTGAATAACTATGAACTTACTAAAAAAATTAACTATTAAAAATTTAAAATTAAATAAAAAAAGAACCATTGTAACTATTATTGGAATTATGTTATCCGTTGCGTTAGTAACTGCAGTTGCAACTATGTATGCTAGTGGATTAAAATCTTTAGTAATTTATGAAAAATATATTAAAGGTGATTTCCATGTTGAATTTATGGATGTTCCAAGTGATGATGTTAAAAACATAAAGAATAATAATGGTGTTGAAGACGTTTATTTAACTAAAGAAATAGGATATGCTCCATTAAAAGATTCTAAAAACAGTGGTAAACCATATGCCTATGTTATGGGATTTAATAAAGGTGCTTTAGAAAATTTATCAATTAGATTAAAAAGTGGTCGTTTACCACAAACTGAAGATGAAATTATAATACCCACTCATTTAAAAACAAATGGAAGAATGGATATTGAAAATAATAAAGAAATTACTCTAGAAGTTGGTGAGAGGGTATCTGGTACTTATAAATTAAATCAATATGTTGGTTATGATGCTGATAATGAAAAGATTATTAATACTAAACAAAAGACATATAAAATAGTTGGAGTTTATGAAAGATCGGCAACTAATATAGAGCCTTATATTGCACCTGGTTATACATTTATAAGCTATATTGATGATAATAATTTTACTAGAAATGTGAATGTTTATGCTAAATATAATAAAGCTGGTAGTAAAAATCATATAAAAGTTACTGCTGATATTATTGGAGTTAATGCAGATGTTCTTAACAAATATTATTATGGTAGTTTTGATAATGAAGAAGAGTTAATTAAGGTTCATGAAGAACTTGATAAAGCAAGGTATGGAACCGATTTTAATAGCTATTTGATTGCTTTGGAAACTGATCCTATAAGAAATAGTGGAATTGGTAATTTAGGTTATGTTGTAATAGTTGTTTGCATTATTATAGTGTTTACTTCCGTATTTTGTATTAAAAATAGTTTTGATATTTCAATAACTGAAAAAATTAAACAATATGGAATGCTTAGAAGTATTGGTGCAACTAAAAAACAAATTAAAAGTAATGTCTTTTATGAAGCGACTATCTTAGGATTAATTGGTATTCCTTTAGGTTTATTACTTGGATTTATTGCATCTTATATTTTAATAATTGTCTGTAATATTTTACTTAATGATTTGTTAACTGGTGGAATTAATATGGTATTATCATATTCTGTAATATCATATATAGTTGCAATTCTATTAGGTATTATAACAATTTATTTATCTGCTCTTAAAAGTGCAAGAAAAGCATCTAAAATAAGTCCCATTGATTCAATTAGAAATAGCGCTAATTTAAAATTAAAGAGTAAAAAATTAAAGACACCTAAATTAATTAATAAAATATTTGGAGTAGGTGGAGAAATATCATATAAAAATATTAAAAGAAATAAAAAGAGTTATCGTACAACTATCGTATCTTTAACCATTTCAGTTCTAGTATTTATTGCTTTAACTTACTTTATGAATGCTTTTATGAGTGAAATTAAACAAGAAGTTAATGCTACTGAATATAACATTAATTATTATATTAAAAATAATGAAGAAAAAAATATTATTAATAAAATTAATCAAACAGTTAAATTAGATAATATTAAAAATTATAGTATTATTAGAACAACAAACGGAACGTTTAATAATCCTAAATATAATATTGAACATGAAAATATTAATGACAATATTTATATTGTATCAATTGGAGAGGAAGCATATAAAAAATATCTTAAATCTTTAAATTTAAATTATGATGATGTTAAAGATAAAGGTATTTTAGTAGATGAAATTAAATATTCTGTTAATAAAGGTGATAAGATAGTTAATAAACAAGATAGATTATATAAATATAATAAAGGTGATATTGTAAGCATGAACTTATACATCGAACCAAATGAAACAAATATTAACTTATCTGTTGGTGCAATATCTGATGTTCGTCCATTTGGACTTCAAAAGAATACTGAAGAAGTTTATTTTGTAGTAAGCGATGAATATTACGATAAAATTAACGGTGGAAGTCAATATTACAATGTTTATTTTGATAGTTCTAATGCTAGTAAGTTACAAGAAGATATCGATAAGATTCTAAAAGATGAAAGATATTCTGTAGATAATAAAGAAGAAAATGTTAGAATAATGCGAAATTTAATATTATTAATTGGTATATTCTTATATGGTTTTATTACTGTTATTACTTTAATAAGTGTTACTAATATATTTAATACTATAACAACAAGTATGGAATTAAGAAAACCAGAGTTTGCTATGTTAAAATCTGTTGGTATGACAACTAAAGAATTTAATAGAATGATAAGATTAGAAAGTATCTTTGTTTGTACTAAATCACTTATCTTTGGTATTCCTATTGGTTTAGCAATATCTTATTTAATTTATTTACTTTTAAATCAAGATGGTGGTTTAAAGTATCATGTACCATTTAACGGAATTATAATTTCTAGTATATTTGTATTATTATTAATAAGTATATTAATGAAGTATTCTATTAGTAAAATTAATAAACAAAACACGATTGAAACTATTAGAAATGAAAATATATAAAACTTTCCTTAGGGAGAGTTTTTAACTTATAAAAAATTTATGTATTTGTTAATAATATGTTATAATAAAAAGTGATAACGGAGATAAATTATGAAATTATTAAATGAGGTTGTTTTAAATTCAATCGAATTTAAACAAATAAAACTAAATATTTTACAAATTGAAAAAGATAATTCAAAATTATCTTATTATGAATTTAAAGAAAATTTAAGTAGTTTTATATTATTAATTATGAAAACATATTTGGTTAATGCCGATCTTAATGGAGATGATTGTTCATTTATTATAGATAAACTTCCTTTCTCAATTTTTGGCTTATATAGTGAAAGTGATAATAAAATAATTATAAATGAAAGAATTGTGAAACAAATATACTCTGGAAAAATAAATTTAATACAAATAATCTTTCATGAATTAACTCATTTTAAAATTGCTATAGATAAAAAAGTAGGATATATTAATGAATGGGTAGTAAGATGCATTAAAGAAGAAATAATTAATAATGTATGTTTATCTAATGAATTAAATAGGAATGTAATAGAAAATGAATCATATTTTGAAGGCATTTTTTGTAATCCTAGCTATGAGTTTACTTCAGAAGAGACAATTGCTGATATTCAAGGAAATAAATATTTATTATTGTTCTTAGAATATATAGGAATAAATCTTAAACCATCAATATTAAAGAAAATAAAAACATCTTTAGAAAAAAACTTAAATGACTATAATAATCATAAAACTAAATTTCGATTGATTGATTTAATAATTCCACCATCAGTTTCTTTTGATAATATATTTGATTCTATTATTATTAATATGCCAGAATTACTTATCAAATATCCTCAATTAAAGTTTGAATACTATATTAGTGATGGATGTGTACTTAAAAAATCTAAAGATATGTTATTTGAAGATTTAATGAATGCTAAAGATGAAAATGATAAAGAATATATAAAATTTTTATTGCAAACTAAAACACGTAGTAATTTAAAAAAGTAATATTTTTAATAAGGAAACTTTCCAAAGTGGAGAGTTTTTTCTATATAAGTTAAATGACTAATGATTTCTTTATATTTTCTAATATAATGTTGCATATATAGAACAACAATGATATTCTTAAAGTGGTGATTGTGTGAAAAGTAATTATGAATCTGAATTAGAAGAAATATTATATCAAGATTTTAACTTTGATTTTGTCTGTTTAAGACATGAGTTAGGATTAACTCAACAAGAAATGGCTGATAAATCTCATGTTTTAAGAGATAAAATTGCTAAAATTGAAAGAGGAATATATCCACCAAATATTAAAAGTGTGTTAAGAATTTTAGGACCTCTAGGATATACTTTAAAAATAGAAAAAATAGATAATGATAAATATAAATGTAAATAATATTTTTAAGGTCGCAAATTGCGACCTCAAGTGTAAATACTTAAAAAATATTCTTCAAGGTCACAATTTGTGACCTTGAACATGATTTATAATAGAAAACGAGGATTTAATGAATGAAATTATAATAAAAGATAAACAAATAGAAAATATGATTTTTGAAGTAAGAGGAGTGCAGGTAATGTTATCTTCGGATGTTGCTACATTATATCAAATTGAAACTAAGCGATTAAATCAGGTAATTAAACGAAATATAGATAGATTTCCAAGTACATTTTGCTTTCAACTAACGGATGAGGAAATCAATAGATTATCTTTAAGGTCACAATTTGCAACCTTAAACAAAAGTAATAATTTAAGAGGATATAATATCAAATATCTTCCATATGTTCTAACTGAACAAGGAATTATGATGTTATCAGGTTTACTTAAAAGTGATATAGCTGTTAAAGTAAATATCCAAATCATTGATGCTTTTGTTAAAATGAGAAGATATTTTGCTAATAATTTTAATGCTAATGAATTGTTGTTAAATCACGAAAATAGAATTCAATTACTTGAAAATACCTTAGATTCATTTAAAGAACAAAAAATAAAGAAAATATTTTTTGAAGGTCAAATATATGATGCTTATTCAATTCTTATAGATATCTTAAATAAAGCAAGAACTGAAATAATAATTATTGATAATTATGCTAGCAAAGAATTATTAGATATTCTTAAAGAAATAAATTTAAAAATTATTATAGTTTCTAAAAATATTGATAGCGTTCTTAAAGAGAAATATACAAAGCAATATAAAAATGTTGAGTTTATAGATAATAATTCATTTCATGATCGATTTATAATATTAGATAAAAGCAAATTATATACATGTGGAGCAAGTTTTAAAGATTTAGGTAAAAAATGTTTTGCAATTAGTGAATTTAATGATATAAATTATTTAGAACAAATTATAAATACATTTAATATTAATTAAAAAGAAAGGAATATAATTATGAATATTTTATTAATTGAAGATAATCTTAGTATAATTAAGGGGATAAAATATAATTTAGAACAAAATAATTATCAAGTTGTTGCAAAAACAAATATAAGTGATTCCATTAATTATTTAAATAGTAATAATAAGATTGATTTAATAATTTTAGATGTAACTTTACCAGATGGAAATGGTTTTAATCTATACGAAAATAATATTAAAGATTTAAATATACCAACAATTATTTTAACAGCTGTTGATGATGAAGATAATGTTGTTAAAGGATTAGAGTTAGGTGTTAATGAATATATTACTAAACCATTTAGTATGAAAGAATTACTTACTAGAATTAATCGTATTATGGTAAGGAAAAACAATAATTCTACGATTAAAATTAAAGATATAACTTACAATTATGACAAAATGGAAGTTTATAAGAATAATCAAAAAATAGAGTTATCTTCATTAGAACTAAAAATACTAAATTTATTATTTAATAATATCAATAAAGTAGTTACTCGTAATTTATTATTAGATAAAATTTGGGAATGGACTGGAAATGATGTAGACGATCATACAATTACAGTTTACTTAAAAAGAATTAGAGAAAAAATTAATACAGATATTATAATAACTGTAAAAGGGATAGGTTATAGGATTGACAATGAAAAATAAAAAGAAATATTCAAAATTAATATTGTTTACTTTAATAACGTTTGGAATTATTATTTTACTTAATGTCATGTTATATTATCAAGTAAATAAAAATTATAATAATAAAATAGTGAATATTATCAGCACTATTAAAGAAAAATATCCTGAAATGAAAGATGATGAAATACTTGATATAATAAAAAACAATGTTAAAACAAATACTTTTAATAGATATAGTTTTGATTTAGACGGAATTTTATTAATCAAAGAAAATAAAACTATATTTGTAAGTTACTTTATTATCTTATTGTTTATATATTTAATTATTTGTTTAGTATATCTAACAATAATTATTAATAACAATAAAAAGAAAGATAAAGAAATTAATGAAGTTATAAAAATAATTGAAGAGATAAATAATAAAAATTATAGTTTTAAAATGAAAGATATTAATGAAGAGGATTTATCGTTACTTAAAAATGAAATATATAAGACAACTATTATGTTAAATGAAATAAGTGAAATATCTAAAAAAGATAAAAAAGAACTTGAAGAAAGTTTAGAAGATATATCACATCAATTAAAGACTCCATTAACAAGTATTCTAATAATGATTGATACCTTATTAGATGATGAGTATATGGATCAAAATACTAGAGAAGACTTCTTAAGAAATATGAAAAGAGAAGTTATGAATATTAATTTCTTAGTTAAATCAATTCTAAAATTATCAAGATTAGATACAAACACAGTGAAATTTATAAGTAAAAAAGAAAGTGTTAAGGAAATAATTAATGAAGCTATTTTAAATGTATCCTTATTAAGTGATTTAAAAAATGTAAAAATAGAAACTAACTTAAGTGATTCATTTATTAATTGTGATTATAAATGGCAAATAGAAGCACTAACTAATATTTTAAAGAATTCAGTTGAACACTCATATGAAAATAATAAAGTATTAATTGAAAGTAGTGAAAATAATGCTTATGTTAAAATTACAATTAAAGACTTTGGTTCTGGTATAGCTAAAGAAGATATTAATCATATATTTGAAAGGTTTTATAAAGGTAAAGATTCTGATTATGATAGCATAGGTATTGGACTTGCTTTATCAAAAAGTATAATTGAAAAACAAAATGGAAAAATAAGTGTTGAATCAGGTGAAAATGGCACAACATTTAAAATTAAATATTTTAAATAAAATAAATATAAGATATAATTTTATTAGAGATAGGAGTTAAAAAGTATGGATTTAGTAATTATGGCAGCTGGAATGGGATCAAGATTTGGTGGTTTAAAACAAATTGAAAAAGTACATAAGAATGGAGAATTTATTATAGATTATTCAATTTATGATGCTATTAAAGCGGGATTTAGTCGAGTGGTGTTTATAATCAAAGAAGAAAATTATGATTTATTTAGAGAAACAATAGGAAAAAGAATTGAAAAAATTATAGAAACTCTTTATGTTTTTCAAAATAATGATAATGTGCCAAAATGGGTTAATCTACCTGATACTAGAGTTAAACCACTAGGAACAGCTCATGCAATTTTATGCTGTAAAGATGTCGTTAAAAATAATTTCTTAGTTATAAATTCTGATGATTTTTATGGTTATGATGCCTTTAAAGTTGCAAGTGAATTTCTAAAAAATAATCAAAATAATAATGAGTTTGCTAATATAAGTTATATAGCTGGTAATACTTTAACAAATGTTGGTGCAGTAAAAAGAGGAGTATTAAAAGTAACAAATGGCTATTTAGATACTCTAATTGAAAGCAGTTTAGAAAAGGAACAACATTTAATAAAAGCAACACCTTTAAATGGAGATGATAGTTTCTATATTGAAAATAATAGTTTAGTTTCAATGAATATGTTTGCGTTTACTCCCAAAATATTTGAATTATTAGAAAATGAATTTGATATATTTTTTAGGGATAACAAAGATAATTTACAAACATGTGAGTATTTACTACCAGATGTAGTTTGTAAAGGAATAAAAGATAATAAAATAAGGGTTAAAGCTTTATCTACAACAGCAGTTTGGTATGGAATGACATACAAGGAAGATAAAGAATTACTTGTTAATGCTATAAATGAAATGGTTAAACAAGGGGTATATCCTGATAATTTATGGAATTAATAGCAAAATAAAAAATAACGAATTTACGTTATTTTTTATTGACTAGCGAAATATTGTTTGATAAAATGTGTTTTAGGAACAACTAATTGTTTTGGTGGTTACCGCTCAAATTCTATACAAGAAAGTGGGTGGTAGTTATGAGTAAAAAAATGTTATATTTTATAATATTTAATTTATTTATAATAATTATTTTATTAATTATGCTACTTTTTAAAGTGGCTAACTAATAAAAAATACCAAAACACAGGGGGTTTTGGTACAACCAAAGTTTTGGTAACCATCTAACCTCTAAAATTAGATGTTCCTTTTTAATTTGTGTAAGTCTTGCTTACATATTCATAATAGCAAATAATAAACGAAATTTCAAGATTTTTATCTATTTATTTACATTCATTATTTTTTTATAAATAACATTTCGATCAATTATTTCTTGTTTCTTCTTATAAATAGGAATTAAATGTAAATGATAATGTTTAATAACTTGAGTCATTCCATAGTTAACTAAGAATACCATACCATCTGGATTTAATGCATCAAATAACAATTTACGCATTTTTTTAGCAACATCATTAATATGACCTAAAGTTTCATTATCCATTTCATCAATATCTGTTATATGTTTTTTAGGTATAATTAAAGTGTGACCATTTGCATCAGGGTAAGCATCTAGTATTACTTTAACAATATCATCTTCATAAATACATAAAGAATCACATTCATTTTTATTAATTTTACAAAATAAACAATCCATTCTATCACCAAGTTAATCTTATCATAAATTTTAATAAATAAATATACTTAATAGATTAAATAAAATTATTATGATATACTTTTTGTTGTTAGAAAGAGGCAATTTATGAATATTGGATTAATTGGAACAGGTGCCTATGGTCAAGCTATGGCTATGATGTTATTAAAAAATAATAATGATGTTATAATGTGGACTGAAAATGAAGATAAATATAAATTTTATAAAGAAAATAATAGAATTAAGAGTTTAATAAATGGTATTGAAATACCTAAAGAAATTAAATTAACTAATGATATTAAAGAGGTATGTTTAAATAAAGATATAATTTTCATAATGACAACAGCACATTATGTTGGAAAAATATGTGATGAAATTAATCCTTACATTACTAAAAAGACAATAGTGTGTATTGCATCAAAAGGAATTGAAAATGTAAGTTGTAAATTTTTAAGTGATATTGCTTATGAAAAATTAAAAACTAAACATATTGCAATTATATCAGGACCATCATTTGCTGTTGATATGGCAAATAGTTATCCGGTTGGTTTATCTATTGCTTCTTTTAGTAAAAAATCTATTAAACTAATTAAACAGTCTTTAATTAGTGATTCGGTTAAGTTAAGGGAAACAACAGATTTAATTGGCGTTCAAATATGTGGAAGTATTAAAAATGTTATTGCTTTAGCTGCAGGTATGTTGGATGGTATGAATTATCCAGAATCTACTCAAAGTTTTTTGATAACTGAGTCTTTAAACGATATTAAAGAACTTATTAAAGCATTAGGTGGAAATCCTAAAACTTGTTTATCATTTGCAGGAGTGGGAGATTTGCTTTTAACATGTACATCAACAAAAAGTCGTAACTTTAAATTTGGTAAATTAGTTGGAAGTGGTGCTTCAAAAGAAGAAAAAGAACAATTTCTTGCTGATAATACAGTTGAGGGATATTATACTTTAAAAAGTATTTATAAATTAGTTAAGAAGAAAAAAATTAAAATGCCAATAATTGATGTAATATATAAAATAATTGTTAATAATGATGATCCTAAGTTATTAGTAACTTTATTAATAAATAAAAAATAGAAAAGAAGTGATTTAAATGACCTTTACTACTCAAATCAAAGATGAAATTACAAAAGATAATTATGCTTCACCAGATGCATTAATCTCATTATGTATTTATTTAAAATTAAATAGTGAAATAACTGATAATAGTATAACTATCTATACCGAAAATGCTTCTACTGCTAGATGGATATTTAAACTTTTAAAACAATTTTATAATGTTGATATTCATTTAACATCAAGAACTATTAAAAGATTTAAGAAAAGAAATATATATATATTAGAAATAAAAAATAAAATAGATACTATTGTTAATGATATTGATAATACAATAAATAATATTACAAATGGTAGTAAAGAAGAAAAAGTTGCTTTTTTAAAAGGCGTATTTTTATCTAGTGGAAGTATTAATGATCCTAAAAGGAATGTTTATCATCTAGAATTTTTGGTTAAAGAAGAGACTATGGCTAAACTAATAAACAAATTACTTCATTATTTAAAATTTGATAGTAAAATAATCAAAAGAGAACATGAATATATGGTATACATTAAAAAGAGCGAACAAATAAGTGACTTTATTAAATATTTAAATGCAATTAATGCTTTATTTTACTTTGAGGATATTAGAATATATAAAGATCATAAAAACATGGTTAATAGATTAAATAATTGTGAACAAGCTAATTTAGAAAAAAGTTTAAAAAATAGTACTTTAATAGTTAATAATATAAATTATTTAAAAGATAATGATTTAATGATCCTATTAGATGATCGTACTAAGGAAATATTAGAGTATAAATTAAAATATCCCGATACTTCTATGGATGAACTTGCTAAAATAGTTTCACTAGAAACGGATAAATCAATAACCAAATCTGGAGTAAATCATCACTTTAGAAAATTAAATGAAATAGTAAAAAAACATAAAGAAAAATAATTAATCAATGGGAAATTCTTCATTGATTTTTTTATGCATATTTTTTTAATAAATAACTAATATTTATAAGAAGCATTTATAAATTACTAACAAAATTAAAAAAATTGCGAAAATTCAATTGACAAATTAAAAATTTTTATTTAGTATATAAAACTAACAAGAACAATATGCCTTAATAATATGATAGGAGGTTGTGGTTATGGAAAAAAAAGACTTACGAAAATTTAGAAGAAAAGACTTATTAGAGTTACTTCTTAGACAAACTACAAGGATTAAAGAACTAGAAGATGAAATACTAAAACTTAATGAAGAATTAAATTCAAAGAAAATATTAATTAAAGAGTCTGGCTCTATAGCCGAAGCATCACTTAAATTAAATCATATGTTTGAAGATGCCCAAAAATCTATTGACGATTATGTTAATAATGTTAAAGCTAAATACGAAGAAATGTTGAAAGAAGTAGAAAAAAAGCCCATTACCAAATCAAAAGAAAACAACCGAAAAAAAGTGAAGGTTACAATTAAAAATTCTTCAGTAAAAAAAGGTAAAGTAAAATGAAAAATATTAATTGTAATGATATATCTATTGATGATATAAAAAAAGAATTAAATAAAGAAAAGTATAAGAATAGTTTTAGTAAAATACTTACAAATACATTGTTTGTATTAATTATTATATTAGCTATAGGCTCAATTATTACGACAATATTTATGCCGGTAGTTGAAGTTACTAATTCAAGTATGAAACCTTTAATAAAAGATGGAGACATTGTTTTAACCTATAAAACAAATAAATTTAAACAAGGAGATGTGGTAGCGTTTTATCACGGTAATAAGATATTAATAAAAAGAGTTATTGGAATAAGTGGGGATTATGTAAACATAGATGTTAGAGGGAATGTTTATATTAATGGTTCTTTAATACAAGAAGATTATGTTAAAGAATTAAAAAAAGGAAATTCAAATGTTAGTTTTCCTTTACAAGTTCCAGCTAATTCAATATTTGTACTTAGTGATGAAAGAGATAACACATTTGATTCAAGAATAGAAGAGATTGGTTCGGTTAAAGAAAGTGATATAATTGGAAAAGTTATTTTGAAAATTTATCCAATTAATAATATTAAATTCATATAATATTTTATCAGGGAGGTTTTATGAAAAAAATATTAAAAAGACTTTTAGAATTGATTTTAACTTTCATAATAGCATTTAATCCAATATTAAGTGTTTGGGCATCTAATAGTAGTAAACAGATTGTAAGTAGTGGTGGAACCACTAAGGGTGATAATGTTGAAATTAGTAAAACAATTGCACCTAGTGAACTTGAAAATTATTTTGATATAACACTTAAGGTACAAACTCAAGAAATTGCTAAAGAGCAAGATGTTGATATTGTAATTGTTATGGATATTTCCCGTTCAATGGTTCAATATAAAGTAGATAAAACTGGAATAACAAGATTACAATCAGCTGTTAATGCAGGAGAACAATTTATAAAGGATTTTGCATCTTATTCTGCAACAACGTCTTCTAATAGAAAAATTGGTTTTGTCGATTTTAATACAAATGCCTATAAGATATTTGATTTACAAAAATGTGGTAGTGAAACAAAAGCAAACAAATTAATTACAACTATGAAAACGATAACAAATAATAAAGTATTTAATTATATGGAAACAGGAGTTCCTAGTGATACTCAAAAAGATAAATATTTCAATGATCCTAATCATTCACGTTTTACAAATATAGAAGCAGGATTAAAACTTGCTGGTGATATGTTAAAAAATTCTACTTCAGAACACAAATTTATTATTCTTTTATCTGATGGATTTCCAACTACTTATATGAATGGTCAAGGATATAATGGTTATGATCCATATACACCTAAAGCAAAAGATTCAACAGCGGGTCAATTTTATGATAAGGTAATAGAAAATAACAAAGGGACTTTAGGTAGACCATGTAGTTATGGTACTGATTACAGTGAAAGAGGAGCAAGAAGAGCACAAGAATTAGCAACAACACTTAAAAATCAAGATGGAATAAAAATCTATTCGGTAGGCTCAGGTATTGATGCTGAAGCAAAAACAGTTGATGATTATGCAAATCAAAGTTACGATCATAGATATAAGAATAATTTTTCTACAGTGGATAGAATTGATACAAATTATGCAATAGGACATAGCTTGCAAGATTTTAAAAAATGGCTTGGTGGAACAAACGATCCAGAAAAACCGGGTATTGGTTCCGGATATGATCAAGGTTATTATTTTGATACAACTGATAGTGCTTCCTTAAATAAAGCATACAAGGATATATTTGAAGATATTAAAAAATTAACCGAAGCCTCATGGGTTGCCGAAGATCCTATGAATTCTGACAATGCCGCTATTAAAGATGTAATCGAGTTTGTTGGAATTTATGATAATAAAGGAAATCTTTATGATAGTGTTAATTATGATAGTAAAGTATCTAATAATATATCTGATAATACAGCATCATATAATAAAACTACTGATAGAATAAATTGGAATTTAAAAGAATCAAAATATATTAAAACAAAAAGTGAAAATAAAACTTACTATAATTATGAAATCAAATATAGAGTAAGATTAAAAACAGAAGCTAACAATTTTAAAAGTGAAAAAAATTTAAAGACAAATGGTGTTACAACCCTTTCTTATGTTATTAAAGAAACTGGTAAAGCACCAAAACTAAAAACATTACAATTTAAAGTACCAGAAGTTAAAGGTTATTTAGGTACATTAACTTTTAATAAATTAACAGGTTATAATAAATCACCATTAGAAGGAACAACATTTGAATTAGAGCATTCAGATAAATGTGAATGTATGAATGAAAGAAAGCATATGAATGCTAACTTTAAATTAACTAGTACCTCAAATTCTAATGGTAAAGTAACATTTAACAACATTCCATCTGGTCATACATATAAATTAAAGGAAGTAAAAACAGATGATTATCATACCTTAAATGAAACAATTTATGACGTAAAAGTTAGTTATGGTGAAACAACTCATAACATTGATAATAGTACCATCATAAATGATATTAATACTAAAGATTTAATAATATTTAAAGAAGTAAAAAATACGACTACTGATGAATCATTTGATTTTGAAATAAATGCAACGTATAAAGAGGAAAAATTAAATGGTACTTATCAAGTTATTAGAACTACAAATGGAAAAGACTCTAATGAAGAAATAAAATTTGTAGATGGTGTTGCTACATTTAAACTTAAACATAATGAATCAATAACAATTAAAAATTTACCAATCAAATTAAATTTTAATATTAAAGAATTGAATATTGATGGTTTTAATGTTAAGTATCAAGTTAATGATGGGGACATAAAGAAATTTAATGATAAAGAATTAGAAAATAATATACTTGAAGATAATAAAAATAATATGACAATTAAATTTATTAATTCTTCGGGTTACGTAATGCCTGGAACAGGTAGTAGTGGAATGCTAATATTAGCAATAATAGGGACATTATTACTTTTAATACCTATTTTGTATATATCAGTTAATATCTTAAAAAAGGATTAACTAAGAAAGGAAAGGAAGAAGAAAATGAAAAGTATTAAAAAATTAATTTGTATGTTATTCATGCTTGTACTTTCTATTGTAAATGTTAGTGCAGCAGAAAAAGGTACAATAACAATTAACAAAGCAATTGTTAATGAAGAGTATAATATCTATAAAGTATTAAATTTAGAAACTTATGATAAAGTTAATAATCATTACATTTATAGAGCAACAAACGAGTGGAAAGCATTTTTAGATGAAGCAACTGATTATTTAGAAGTAAAAAATGAAAATGGGGATAAATATTATGTTTGGAAAGATGGAGTAGACAAATCTAAAGCTAAAGAATTTGCTGAAAAAGCTTATAAATATGCTAAAGATAATAATAATAATATTACACCAACTAAGACTAAAAAGGCTACATCTACTTCAGTAGCGTTTGATGATCTAGATTTAGGATACTACT
Organism: uncultured Bacilli bacterium; assembly: GCA_947522695.1. Taxonomy (GTDB): domain Bacteria; phylum Bacillota_I; class Bacilli_A; order RF39; family UBA660; genus CAG-533. The sequence goes on from CANNTX010000018.1 coordinate 20,473, forward strand.
TAGTAGATTCATCAGTAGGGGCATTACTTCATTTAACTACAACTAATCCTAGTGCAATAGTTAATGAAAAAAATACATTAAATCCAAATGTGGATAAAAACGTTTTAGAAAATAGTACAGGAACATATGGTAAAGAAAATGACGATATGATTGGAAGTACTATTAGTTATAAAACAACAATTACTACTGGTGCTGGTTATGGAAATTACGTTTTATATGATGTAATGGATAAAGGTTTAACATTTAATTCTAATTCTGTAATTGTTAAAATAGGCGATGCTCTTGTAGATGCTAATAATTACACAGTTAAAACAGATGTTACAGGTTATACATTTGTAATTGAATTTAAAGATGAATTTATTCTTAAACAACCTAAGAATACTAATATAGATGTATATTATACTGCAACTTTAAATAAAGATGCTACTGTTGAAGGTAAAGGTAACGTTAATGAAACATGTTTAGAATATGGAAATAAAACTAAAACTGATAGTAGTAAAACAACAACTTATACTTATGCATTTAATTTAGTAAAAACAAATAAAGATGGCGTTGAATTAACTGGTGCTGAATTTAAATTATTAGACAAAGATGGTAAAGAAATCAAAGTTGTATTAAAAGGTGAAGAATCAAATACTTACAGAATTGCAATTGGTGATGAAGAAGGAGTTAATATCAAAGTTGGACATGCTACTATTGAAGGTTTAGATAAAGATTCTTATAAATTAAAAGAAGTTGTTAGTCCAGAAGGATACAATAAATTAACAAGTCCAGTTGAATTTACAGTTAATGGTAAAACATCAACTACTATTGAAAGACCTGAAGTAAATGTAATTAACTATACAGGTTCTGAATTACCTGAAACAGGTGGAATTGGTACTAAACTATTTATTACAAGTGGTTTAACATTAGTACTTATTTGTGGATTAGTATTAGTTACAAAATTAAGATTATATAAAAATATCTAGTAATAATTGTAAAAGTATATAAAGGAGGTTGAAGTAATATGAATAAAAGAAATACTATTATAATGATTGTATTGTTTTTCATAGGACTTTTAACTCTCT
>CANNTX010000019.1 GCA_947522695.1 uncultured Bacilli bacterium
TCATCATCTTTATCACGATTCCATAATTTTTCTTGATATTCATAAGTACGATAAGAAGATAAAATTACGATAGTATGGCCTTCTTTTTTAGCATCGTTTGCTAATTGTTTGAATGCTTCATATGCTTCTTTATTTAAACTATTATTAGCATATCCATAAGTGCTTGATACATTTACAATATCGTTTGCTTTAAAATCTTTATTTAATAGATGATATTTATTTACTAACATTTCATTATAATTTGTTAAATCAGTTGCAGTAGTATTTTCATAAAACTTAGAATCTCTATTAACATTAACTAATGATACAACATCGCTATAACTTAGAGTTGGGTTAGCACTTAAATAATTTAGATATCTATCTAAGTTTTTAGATAAGTAATATTTTTCATTAATAATACTTACAATATCTTTATTATATTCTTTAGTTAATAGTTCATCTATTTTGTCACTATTTAAATTATCTAATAATACTTTTATTTCTTCTTTAGAGTAGTTTAAATTTAATAATTTATATTCATAAGTTTGTTTATATTTATAATCTTTAATTAAAATTATTCCTACAATTAATAGAATCACTATTATAAATAGTTTTATTAGGTTATTTTTAACTTTCTTTTTTAGTTTGTATTTTGCCATATCACATACCACCTTCTAAATAAATTATAACACATAATAACTATATTTTTAGATTTAATTAGTGTATAATTAGAATATATTAGGAGGAACGTATGGAAAAAGTATATATTTTTGGTCATAAGAAACCAGATACTGATTCGGTTGCAGGTGCAATAAGCTTTACTTATTTAAAGAGAAAACTAGGAATTAATGCCGAGGCTAGAATTTTAAGTGAAGTAAATAAAGAAACTATATATGCTTTAAATAGATTTGGTTTTGAAGTACCTAAATATTTAAATGATGTTAAAGTTGAACTTAAAGATATTAAATATAATAAAAATTATTATGCTAATCAGAATGATTCAATATTTAATGTTTATAAGACTTTTAATGAACATGGAATTACTGGTATTCCTTTAGTAGATGATCATAAGAAGTTTGTTGGTTATGTATCTTTAAAAGAACTTGCTAATGAATTAATTAAAGGGGATACTAATGAGATAAATGCTAAGTTTATGGATATTGTAGATGTTCTTAATGCTTCTAGTTATTATAAATTTGATGATTTTATAAGTGGTAATGTTTTAGCAGTTGCACTTCCTTTTGCTCAGTTTTCTGATTTTATAAATATTTATGAAGATACAATCTTGATATGTGGAAGAGATTCTATTATTGAGGATGCGGTTAAACATAAAGCTAGATTAATAATTGTAGTTGCTAATAAAGAGTTAACTAAAGAAGAAATTGATTTAATTAGATATAATAAAGTTAATGTAATTGTTACTCCTTATGATACTTTTAAAACTAGTAGATTAATTACACTTGCTAATCCGATTAAAACTATTAGGAGATCTAGTTCGGCTGTATGTTTTGGTCCTAATGATTATTTAACTGATTTTGTTGAAATATCAAATAAACTTAAACATACTAATTATCCAATTGTTAATTCAAAGGGATATTGTGATGGAATGCTTAGATTAATAGATACTAATTTAATTACAAGAAAGAAAGTTATTTTAGTTGATCATAATGAACCTAGTCAAAGTGCGGATGGGCTTAATGAGGCAGATATCTTAGAAATTGTTGATCATCATAATATAGGTAAGATTAGTACGTTGTTACCAATTAATTTTAGAAATATGAGTGTAGGATCTGTTAATACAATAATTTATACACTCTATAAAGAAAATAATATTGAAATACCTAGTGATATTGCAGGGTTAATGCTTAGTGGAATAATTAGTGATACATTGTTACTTGCAAGTCCTACCACTACTGAATTAGATAGAACAGTGGCTAAGGATTTAGCAAATATAGCTGAAGTTGATTTGTATAAATATGGTAAAGAATTACTTAAGAGTGGTGTTTCTAATGATGGTTTAACTATTAATGAAATAGTTTATAAGGATTTTAAATCATATGTTACTGGAGAAGTTAAATTTGGAATTGGTCAAGTATTTACAACTGATTTTAAAGAATATAGTGATAGATTAAATGAATATGTAGATGAACTTAATCATATAGCAGAAAATAATGATTATAAAGTAGCTTGTTTATTTGTAACAGATATTTTAGAAAACAATTCTTATTTGTTATTCAATGATGGTGCTAAAGAGTATTTAAATGATGCATATGAATTAAGTGATATTAAAGAGGGCGAAAAATTAATGGGAGTAATATCTCGTAAAAAACAAATGGTTCCGCCTATTATGGGAGTATTGGAAAAATTATGATAAGTAATGAAAAAATAAGTATTAGAGCAAAAAGTGAAGATGAAGCGATAAATAAGGCATATCAAACTTTAAGAGAACAAAATAAATATAATGTAGTTATAAATAAATTAATTCCTAGATTTGATGGAGTTAGTGAAGTTTATGAAATAAGTTATAGTTATGAAAATTTAGATAAGAATAGTCATTTGGAAATTGAGAGAAAATTTTTGTTAGATAGAGATAGTAATTTTGATAATTATAATTATTCAGTAATAAACCAGTCTTATATTGGATTTAGACCTGTTTCAAGGGTTAGAAAAATTGATAATAAATATTATTATAATCAAAAGGGAGAAGGTACTTTAGTTAGAGAAGAAAGTGAAAAAGAAATAAATGAAGACACTTATAATAAGCTTATCGATTATAAGATAGGAAGAACTATTGTTAAACATAGATATAAAGTTCCTGTGGGAAAATATCTTGCTGAGGTTGATAAATATCTAGGTGATTTAGAAGGGTTATTAGTTGTTGAAGTAGAATTTAACAGTTTAGAAGATGCTAATAATTTTGAAGTGCCAAATTGGTTTGGTAAAGAAATAACTGAAGATTTAAGATACAAAAATGATAATTTAGCTATCGCTACAAAAGAAGAAGTAGGTGAATTGCTTAAAGATACTGGTGTGATTCATTTAAGTAAATAATAATATTTATCCGTCAAGCGAACATTCGAATAAAAAATTGTAAATAAATTTTTGCACAAAAAAATGGAAAATACGAATGTTCGCTTGACGGGGGGGGTAAACCGAGATATAATTTCACTAGAGTGGGAGTGAAGTTGCTTGGGTAAAAAATTTATAAATATAATTAAAATGATAAAGAGTAATAAGAGATATAAATATACAATTATTGTTACAATAATGTTGTTATTTATATCAACTATAGGTTATTCTTTATCATTTTTTAATAAAAATAATTCAATGTTGGTTGCTAATATTAGAGTTAATGATTTATCATTTAATTTAACTACTAATTCTGGTGAATCAGATGATAGAGTATTAAAACTTGCTGCTAATAGTTCAGAGGTATTTAATGTTAACATTTTAAGTTTAAACTCAGTTGATGTAAAATATGAACTTATTTATAAAATATGTACAGATGTTAATTGTACTAGTTATTATGATGATGTTCCTGATGGAATACAAATTGGTTTAAATAAAAAGAAAACTAAAAGTGCAAGTGGAACTATAGTAGGTGGTACTAATAATTCTTCTTTGGTCGGTTTAATGACAATAAATACGACTTCTACTGATTATTATATTTTGTTAGATTTAAATGCAGGTTATGGATGGAATGAACTAACATTAGTAGATTTGTTTAGTAGAATTCATGTTGGTGATGTTAATACAGAAGTTGTTGCTTATGTTGATGGAATTAAATCTTCTACATATCCTACGTCTTGTAATTATGTTGCAAAATTAATTGGTATTGTTGGTGGTTCAGAAATTGAACTAACAAACTCATACATTACTTGCAATAGAGATACAAATAAATGGAAAACAGTTGTTGAGGGTTTTGCAGATAAAATTATAGTTAATTTCACATATTTACAAGGAATGCCTGTTTTTACTTATACTGGTAAATATGAAACGGTTGACGCTGATACTTTAGATTGGAAAATTAAATTTTTAACAAGTGGCACATTAACATTTCCGGAAGAAGTTCCTACGTTAGATGCCTTTTTAGTAGGCGGCGGTGGTGCTGGCGCTGGTTGGGCTGAAAGTAGTTATTATGGTGCTGGCGGTGGTGGCGGTTATACCAATACTATTAGAGCAATTAATGTATTAAGTGAAACTGAATATCAAATTGTAATAGGTTCTGGTGGTAGCACAGTTCATGCTGCTGGATCTGAAAGTTCAGCATTTGGCTATAAAGCTGCTGGTGGTAAAGGTGCATTTCAATATACTGGTGGAAACGGTGGATCAGGAGGAGCAAGTGGTACTGGTGATCACACTACAAAAGTTGTTGGTGGAAGTAATGGAACTAGTGGTAATGTATGGAAGACATGGATAGCTGGAAAGGGACAAAGAGATTTAGCTGGACCTAATGGTGAAACTGGCAATACGAAAGAGTTCGGTGAGGAGTCTGGTGATCTATATTCAACTGCTGGCTCTGGTGGTGGTTATTTACTTTCTACTATTCCAGCTAATAAAGGATATGGTGGTAGTGGCTCAGGGTATGGTGGAAAATTCCAAGCAGGTGGATCAGGTATAGTAATCATTCGAAGTCATGTTGAATAAAAAATATTAGTATAGGATACAAGATATTGTAGAATATTTTGTATTCTTTTTTTGTTATTATTATATTTTTTCTTCATATATTTAAATGGAGGAAATAATGACTGGACTAAGCAATGAAGAAGTAGTTAAAAGTAGAGAAAAATATGGTAGTAATGAAGTAGTCGTTAAAAATAAAAATACGTTTTTTAAGTTATTATTAGAATCTTTAGGGGATCCAATGATTAGAATACTTTTAATAGTGTTAGCAATTAAATTAGTGTTCTTGTTTGCGGATGAAAGTTGGTTTGAAACACTTGGGATATTTATTGCAATATTTTTTGCAACCTTAATTAGTACAATTAGTGAATATGGTTCGAATAAAGCATTTAATAGATTATTTAAAGAAAATAATGTTAAGAAATGCAAAGTTAAGAGAAATAATAATTTATATATTACTAAAATAGGTGATATAGTTGTAGGTGATATTATTTATTTAACAAGTGGGGACTATGTTCCGGCTGATGGTATGATAATTGATGGTGAAATATCTTTAGATGAATCTAGTATTAGTGGAGAAAGTAAGGATATTCAAAAGAAGTTAAATGGTAAAATCTTTAAAGGAACTATTGTTACTAATGGTGAAGCAATAATGAAAGTTACAAATGTTGGTGCAGCGACAATGCATGGTGCAATAACTATGGAACTTAACGAAGAAAGTGAAAGTAGTCCTTTAAAGAAAAGATTAACTCATTTAGCAAAAATAATTAGTACAATTGGTTATATTGGTGCTTTTTTAGTATTTTTTTCTTATTTATTTTCAGTTATTGTAATTGCTAATAAATTTAATCCTAGTCTTATGTTAAAATCTATTAGCAATATTCCTCAATTAATAAATCATATTATTTATGCTACTACTTTAGCTGTTACTATTATTGTTGTGTCAGTTCCGGAAGGATTACCATTAATGGTTGCATTAGTTCTTTCAACTAATATGAAAAAAATGATTAAAAAGAATGTTTTAGTTAAAAAGATGGTGGGAATTGAAACTGCAGGATCTTTAAATGTACTTCTTTCGGATAAAACGGGGACGTTAACTAATGGAAAGTTATCAGTATATGGCCTAGTAAATCCTTATAATAAATTATTTAATGATGAAGTTGAAATAACAAAATATAAAGAATATTATAAGTTAATTGGTAATAGTTGTGTTCTTAATAATGAAGCTATATTAAGTGAAAATAATATTATTAATGGTAATTCGACAGATAAAGCTTTAATGAGATTTTTTTCTTTTAAACCTAGTGATAAAATTTTAAAAAAAGAAATATTTAGTAGTGATAAAAAGTATTCGAGTGTAGAAACTAGTGAATATGTTTATTATAAAGGTGCTCCTGATGTAATTATTCCTAAATGTAAGTATAGTTATTTTGATAAGAAAGAATTGATAGATAAAAATAGAATTAATGGGATAATTTCTAATTATATGAATAAGGGATATAGGGTTATTGCTCTTGCTTATAGGGGAAAAGTATCTGATGATTTAATTTATTTAGGATGTATACTTCTAAAAGATGAAGTTAGAAAAGACGCTATTGAAGGTGTTAATTTAATTAAGAGTGCAGGAGTGAATTTAATAGTAGTAACTGGTGATTCATTAGATACAGCTATGTATATTGGAAGAGAACTAGATTTATATAAAGATGGGGATGTTTGTTTAACTAGTTCAGATATGAGCTTAATGAGTGATGATGAACTTAAAGCTTTAGCAAATAGACTTAAAATAGTAGCACGAGCAAAACCTACTGATAAGAGTAGGTTGGTTAGAATATTTAAAGAATTAAATTTAGTTGTAGGTATGACTGGTGATGGAATTAATGATGCGGCGGCTTTAAAAAAATGTGATGTTGGATTCGCTATGGGAAGTGGAGCAGATGTTGCGAAGGAAGCTGCTGATATAGTTATTCTTGATGATAATATATGTTCAATAAGTATGGCTATTTTATTTGGTAGAACTATTTTTAAAAATATTAGAAAATTTATTATTTTTCAGTTAACTGTTAATATATGTGCGATGAGTTTATCAATTATTGGACCTTTTATAGGAATAAGTACACCTGTAACTGTTATGCAGATGTTGTGGATAAATATGATAATGGATTCTTTGGCATCCTTAGCGTTTGCTTATGAAAATCCAAATAAAATATATATGAGAGAAAAACCTAAAAGTAAAAATGAACATATAATTAATAAGTATATGTATGGAGAAATATTAATAACTGGATTATATTCTAGTTTATTATGTATTTTATTTTTAAAGTTACCGATATTTAAAGAATTAATAAGATATGATGTTGATAATAAATATTTCTTAACAGCGTTCTTTACCTTGTTTGTGTTTATTGGAATATTTAATGCATTTAATGCAAGAACAAGTAAGTTAAATTTGTTTTCTAATATACTTGGAAATAAAGTATTTATGTTTGTCTTCTTAATTGTTGGTATAATTCAGATATATTTTATATATTATGGTGGTAGTTTATTTAGAACGTATGGGTTAACTTTAAAAGAATTATTAATATGTTTAGGACTGGCTTTTACAGTTATTCCTTTTGATTTATTAAGAAAATATTTAATAGGAAGTAAAGATTATGTTTAGTTATTTAATATAACCATTTTGAACTATTCTTGTATCGTTTACTATAATAAAGGATCTATCATCTATTTTAGAGATAGTTTCTTTTAGTTCATTTAATCTTGATTTTTCAATTTCAATAATAAGTAAGTGTTTATTATCTTCGGTTTTAATTGATGTAATACCAAAGTTTTTATCTTTAAACTCTTTAATTTTATCTTTAGTTATTTTATTTGATATGACATTTACAGTTAGATGTCCTTTAATATATTTTGAAGAAATAAATGTACCAATATAAGTACCGGTTGCATATCCTAAAGCGTATGATATTGGAATAAATATAGAATTTATTTCCATAGATAAAGCAGTTCTTGCCGCATAAAACCAGATGATAAGTTCAAAAAAAGATATAATAAAGGAAGTAATTCTTTTTTCTTTAAATATATAAAAAGTTTTAACTGTTCCTAATGTAACATCTATAATTCTAGCTGCAAATATTTTAAGACATAATAATATCATAATTGTACCTCTTTTTTATTATGGTCTGAATTAAATTAATATAACCATTTTTAATAATAAACATAGACTATTTTAGGAGGTTAGTATGTTATTTAATTTAGAGAATGAAGATTTTTTAAAGAACTATTTTAATTTAGATAGAGACGATGTTCTTAATCCTGATGAAGGTCTTGTTTTAGGTAATTTGTTTTTAGATGAATATGTGCCATATAAAAATTATAAACCTTATAAGATTAAACCTACTTGTGAAAAAGATGCTATGCTTTTAAAGATTAGAGAATATTGTTTTGCTATCGATGATTTAAATTTGAAACTTGATTTAGAACCTAATAATAAGAAATTATATGATTTATTTAAGGTTTACAATGAAAGATTAAAGGTATTAGTTAAAGATTATGAAGAAAAATATGAGGTTTTAAATTTAAATGATGATTTAAAGGGTAGATATACTTGGTATAGTGGTAAATGGCCTTGGGAAGGAGATAATAAGAATGTTTAAGTATAAAAAGATGCTTCCTTTTCCAATTAATTTAAAGAAAAAAGATATTAAAATGGCAAAATATTTAATTACTCAATATGGTGGAGCAAATGGGGAGTTAGGTGCTGCTTTAAGGTATTTTAGTCAAAAGTTTTCAATGCCAACTGATGAGGGAAGAGCACTTTTAAATGATATTGCAACTGAAGAGTTTGGACATGCGGAAATGATTTGTGTAATGGTTCATCAATTACTAGATGGAGCTACAAAAGAAGAATTAGAAGCAAATGGATTAACAAGTAATTATGTAGAGAATGGGTACGGTATTTATCCAATTAATTCAAATGGAGTGCCATTTACAGTTAGTTATTTTGCATCAGTAGGAGATGCAGTTGCTGATCTAGCCGAAGATATGGCTGCAGAGGAAAAAGCAAGGGTAACTTATGAACATTTAATAGATATTGCTGAAGATCCGGAGTTAATAAATATTTTATTATTTTTAAGACAAAGAGAAATTGTTCATTATAATAGATTTAAAAAATTATATGAAAAATATAAGTATAATAAATAAAGATTACTGATATGGTAATCTTTTAAAATGTAAATTAAGTGTCTATTTTAGAGATGAAATATGGAGAATATTTATTTTCTATGTATAATTAAAATAGATGGAGGTCAAAATGAACGAAGAATTAGACTTAGAGACTTTAGATGGTGTTGTTGCTGGTGTTTCTCATGAAATGGGAGAAGATGCTGCTCTAAGCAATGAAAGTTTGTATAGAAGACAACAAATTGAAAAATTAAAAAAAGAAAAAGAAGCTTTAGAAGCTTTAGGTAAAGATTCTGATGAAATGTCTATGGATGAACTAGATAATGTTCGTGCAGGAATGTCTAGAAAATAGAACGATTAGTTCTTTTTCTTTTGATTTAATTTTGATTCTAGTTTAAAGTTAGGATTTATTATTAAAATCCATTCAATATTTTTGGTAGTTAATAATTTTATTAATGTTTCTAAATTTGAATCAAAAGCAATACAACTATCATACATTATTGTTAAACCTAATGACTTAAAATATTCTAAGACTCTTGGGTGAATAGGTAATTTATTATCGACAAAGGCGGTAAATTTATTGTAATTATTGTAGTTTGCTAAAACATAATAAAAATTATTTAAATTAATACTATAAATAAATGAATTAAGGATATCAATAACTAATTGTTTAGTTTGATAAAAATATTTTTCATCTTCTAGTATTTCTTTTCTTTTTTGTTTTAAAAGTTCTAATTCTTTTAATCTATTACTTCTATTATTGTTTATTAAATCTCTTCTTGTTGTATAAAAGTTTATTATTTTTTCTAAACTTTTTAATCTTTCAGAGTTATTTGTTTTTTGTTTAGAATATTCTAATTTTGATAATGCTGTATCTATTTGATTTAATTCAATATCTTCTTTTTGTTTTATTTCAAAATTCTTTTCTTCTTTTTCTTTAAAGGTATGATTAATATAATAATAATCACCACCATATTCTACATTATTTATTTTATCTATATTTTGTTTTATTAGTTCTATAATTTCATTTAGTTCGTTTAATTGTTCTTCCATAATAATTCCCTTTTTCTTAGTTAGTTATTATATATTAAAGAACAAGTAGTGTCAAATGAAATTAATTATAGATATTTAATAATGTGTGCTATAATTTAATTGGATAAAGTTATTAATAGATGTGATGAGGTTTTAGGATGGGTAGAGAAAAAATGGATAAGTGTTTATATAAATGTGAAAGTATTGTTGATGGGTACGAATATAAGAAAATGGCAAAGTATTTTCCAAAAAGAGTGTATTGGGTATTTGTAAAATTAGGTACTTTACTAAATCTTGTTATAATGGGGTTTATCTCATTGATTTTTAAAAATTGGATGGTTACCTTGACTTTCTTTATTTTATTGGAAATATATATTTTAGTTTATTACAAATTAGAAACTGTAATCGAAAGATTTCAAAATAATAGAATAAAAAAGGGAATGGTTGAGGTTAATCATGAAAATGAGTTTTATGAAGATTTCTTTATAGTTAGTGGTGAAAAGTCATCTATAATTATTGATTATTCTGAAATAAGTAGATGCGTTGAGAACGATACTAATTTTTATTTAGAATATCCTACTAAAAATACGGTTATAATTTTACAAAAGAATAAATGTGATTTGGAATTAATTAATTTTATAAGAAGTAAGTTTAAAAATTTAGAAAATAATTTAGGAGATAGTTCAAACTTTAAAGGAGTAGATAATTTTAAAAATACTGATAATACACTATCAATAAGTTATTTTATGACCTTTTTATTTATTTTAACTATTGGTAGTTTATGGGGTGCTTTATGGTCATATTCATTAATAGATGAATTAAATCCTCAACATGGGTTAAATTTTCTAAAAAATACTTGGATATTTTGGTGTTGGTTACCAATTCCAATTGTTTCTATAGTGCTTGGCTTTAAATATAAAAATAAAGGAATTAATTGTATAAAAAATATAGTTGGTGGATTTATAATATGTTTTTTATTATTAATTTATGGCACATTTTGTTTGATGCCTACATTATCTGATAATTATAGTAAAATTAATGATTACAAGAATTATATAGATGCGAATATACCTGATAATGGAGAGTTAGAAATTCATAATTGGGGAACATATTTTGATGATGATAAAAAAGAATATTCTATTATAAATGTTTATTATGATAAAGAAGATGTTAGTGATTTAGTTAGTAGTATTGAAAATAGTGAGAATTGGATTTTAAGTACTAAAATAAAATCTGAGCTTAAAATATTATTGCCTTCTCAATATAGGGCTAAAGAAGATTTATATTATTCGGTTTATAATAAAACTACTAATGAATATAATACTATACCTAATGAATCTGGTGGGTATGAAGTATATGCTATGAGGTATGATAAAACAAAAAAGGAATTAACAATACACAAATATAAACTTATGTATAACAAATGAGATATTACATTAGGTAGTATCTTTTTTAAGTTAATTAAAAAGACGATATTAAGAAATTAATTATTTAATATCGTCTTTATGTACAAAAATTGGCAGGGGTGGAGAGAATCGAACTCCCATCAAAAGTTTTGGAGACTCCTATGCTACCATTATACCACACCCCTGTGTGTATGAATTAATTATAGCATAAAATTGGATTATTTCAATATTTTTGTTGTTAAAACATATAATAAAATGGTGGTTATTATGTTAATTAATTATACTAGTAAGGAACTTGATATGATGGCAAGACTTATGAGAGCAGAAGCACTTGCTGAAGGTAATTTGGGAATGCTTATGGTTGGGAATGTAATCGTTAATAGAGCAATTGCAACTTGTTATACATTTAAAAATATTAGAAGTATAAGTGGAGTAGTTAATCAAAATCCAGGAGGATTTAGTGGAGTTAATAGTTCATTATATGTTGGATCAGCCACAACAAAGGAAAAGCAATTAGCCGAAAGGTGTTTAAAAGGTGAATACTATTATCCAGCAACTCATGCTTTATGGTTTTATGCTCCGGGACAAAATACATGCAAGACTAATTGGTATGAACAACCTTTTGCTGGAAGTTATAAAAATCATTGTTTTTATAAACCAGATAGAGGAGTGTGTCAAGAATTATACTAATTTATAGATATTTTTAATTTCTTGTTATATAATTTAAATTATGAAGAAAAAAGATAAATATTTATTAATTATATTTTTGATTATATCATTAATTTGGACCTTTTTAGTTTATTTTAATGTATTTAATTATTTTGATATTAAGATATATGATTTTATTATTTCATATAAGAGTGAATTTAATACATATTTTTTTAAGATAATAACATTTTTATGTAGTATTAAGTTTATTGCTTTAATGTGTATAATATCACTTTTATTAACTTTGATTAAAAAAGATAAATCATATTTATTAATAATATTAGTAACACTTGTTTCTTCAGTAGTTAATTTAATAATTAAAAATATTATAAGAAGAGATAGACCTGATAAAATTAATTGGTTAATAACAGAAAGTAATTTTAGCTTTCCATCTGGTCATTCAATGATGGCAACTGTTTTTTATGGTTTTTTAGCATATTTGTTATATAAAAGTAATTTAAATAAGAATGTTAAAATAATTATATTAATAATGATGTTGTTTTTAATTTTACTTATTGGAATTAGCAGAATTTATTTAGGTGTTCATTACACATCTGATGTTATTGGTGGATTCTTATGGGGAAGCACATTACTTATATTAATTATTGATTTAACTAAGAAAGGAAAATTATTATGAAAGCATTAATAACTGGAGCATCTTCAGGTATAGGTAGAGATATGGCTAAATATCTTGATAGTCTTGGATATGAGGTATTTTTAGTAGGAAGAAATAGGGATAGATTACAGGAAGTTGCAAATGTTTGCAAAAACGCAAAAGCGATATATGATTATGATTTATCGATTGATGCTAATGTTTATAAATTGTATGAAAAAGTAAAAGGAGAAAAAATTGATTTACTTGTAAATAATGCAGGTTTTGGATTATTTGGCTTTTTTGATGAAACTGATTTAGATAAAGAATTGGAAATGATAGATGTTAATATTAAGGCGTTACATATTTTAACTAAGTTATTTTTAAAGGATATGGTTAAGTATAATAAAGGTAAAATTCTTAATGTTGCATCGTCAGCAGGATTTTTTGCTGGACCTTATTTAAATACTTATTATGCTACTAAAAATTATGTTCTTAAACTTACGATGGCAATTAATGAGGAATTAAGAATAAAAAAATCTAATGTAACTATCAGTGCGTTGTGTCCAGGACCTGTTAATACAAATTTTAATAGTGTAGCTGGTGGTGGATTTAATACAAGTAGTTTAAGTAGTGAATATGTTGCCAAATATGGAATAGATAAGACTCTAAAGGGAAAAATGATAATAATTCCTGGTGCTATGATGAAATTAGGAATATTCTTTTCTAGATTTTTACCATATAGATTACAATTAAAGATTTTATATAAGATCCAAAGAAAGAAGGATAAATAATGTTCTTAAATATTATAAAAACAATTATTATAGGTATAATCGAAGGAATTACTGAATGGCTTCCAATAAGTAGTACTGGACACATGATATTAGCTAATGAATTTATTAAATTAGATGTATCAAGTGAATTTTGGAAAATGTTTGAGGTAGTAATTCAACTTGGCGCTATAATGGCTGTTGTTGTTATTTATTTTAAAGATTTATTTCCTTGGGGATTTAATAAAACTAAAGACGATACTAAAAATACTTTTATATTATGGGGTAAAATATTAGTAGGATGTATTCCTTGTGCAATAGTCGGATTGTTATTTGATGATTGGATAGATGAACACTTTTATAATCCATGGACTGTTGCAATAACATTATTTATTTATGGTGTTTTATTTATAATAGTCGAAAATCATAAAAAGAAAAACACAATTAAAGAGGTATCGTTTTTAAATGCATTTAAAGTTGGTTTATTTCAAGTTTTATCTATAATTCCAGGAACTAGTAGAAGTGGAGCAACAATTGTTGGAGGTTTAACTTTGGGATTAGATAGAACAACTATTACTAATTTTACATTTTATATGGCAGTGCCAGTTATGGCAGGGGCATCACTTCTTAAATTAGTTAAATTTGGTTTTGCCTTTACAAGTAGTGAAATAATTATATTATTAGTAGGTATGATTACAGCATTTATAGTATCTTTAATTGCAATTAAATATTTGTTAAAATATATTAAGAAGAATGATTTTAAAGTGTTTGGATATTATCGTATTGTTTTGAGTATAATCGTATTATTATATTTTATACTTAGATAATATGGAGGGAGTAGTAATGAAAAAAGGTTTTATTTTTATATTAATATTAGCTGTGCTGTTTGTAGGAGCAATTTTAATTTATGATTTTAGTGATATTCCAAGCGAAATGTTAGCAGGGCATGATTGGTATTTAATTGAAAATAATGATGTATACGTTCTTAATTTAGCAAATAACAAATTTAGTTTTAAGAACAAAAATAATGATGAGGAAAGATATCAAAATTGTAATACCTATAAATATAATAATTCATCTAATGTGATTAAACTTGACTGTAGTATTAAAAACAATAAATTATATATTGCAACCTTTGATGAAAATAAGTTAGTAGCAACTATTAATGGAGAAGAGAAAACTCTTTATAAAAGTGAGGAACTTGCTTATGAATATAAATTTATGAGCGATAATGGATTAAGCGAACAAGAATATAATGAATTATATAAATTGAATTTTGATGAAAAATATTTTATAAATGTCAAAGAATTTTTATCTATATATAAAGGGAAAAATAAGAAAAAAGTTGTATTAGTTTCTAATAGTTATAATTATAAAAATATTTTAGATTATGTTAAGTTAAGCAAAGTATTGGATGATAGTTATAAATTAATTGCAATAGATAGTTTAAGTGAAAGTGATTTACAAAGTTTATTTAATAAAATTGGAATTACTGATTATGATAATAGTTTAGTAACTGTTTATTTAGTAGGAAATAAGAATACTAGCATTAATGAGGTAATTGATATTAAAAATATTAAAGATGTTTAAAAAGGGAATAAAGCCCTTTTTTGTTTTACTAATTATTTAAAAAATTCATTACTAAATCAGTTAATATATTCTTTTCTTTCGGGTTGGATTCGGCTATTAATAGAGTAATTGCTACAAGGTATTATTATCAATAACTTGTCCATTTTCATTATATAAAATGTTATAAAATTCTAGAAAATAGATAAATAAAGTTGCAGCAATTCTTTTATTACCATCAATAAAAGCATGATTTTTAATAATCATATATAGAAAATTAGCAGCTTTTTCTTCTGTGGTTGGATATAAATCTTTACTATC
Organism: uncultured Bacilli bacterium; assembly: GCA_947522695.1. Lineage (GTDB taxonomy): Bacteria > Bacillota_I > Bacilli_A > RF39 > UBA660 > CAG-533. Next base: position 15,177 of record CANNTX010000019.1, read on the forward strand.
AAAAGATTGGTATATAGTTCCAATAATTTCTTTTAATCCTTGATTTCTTTCAAGTGCAAATAAGTTACTATTATTACCAAATTTAAGTTTAGCTATTATATTTAAACAATCTTCATAATTAATTTGTTTATTGTCTCTAGTGCCATTTGGTTTAGTAATTCTTTTGTGGTCGTAATCGTCTAGTAGATCTAAAGCATTAGAATAATTATTTATTACTTTAATTATTTCTTGTGCTTCATTTCCTTTTAATTCAGTATCTATTCTTCCAGCAATATCTATTAATTTAACTGTTTTTTCAAGATATTCTAATCTCTTTTAATTAACAGAATAACCTTTAATCATATATTCTTTTAGAATTTTAGTTGCCCATTTTCTAAAAATAATACCATTTTGACTTTTAACACGATAACCAACACTTATTATCATATCAAGATTATAGTAATCTAATTCTCTAGTTTGAAATTTGTTTGTTAATGCGCCATGCCTTGTGGTGTGTGCAAATTTTGCACATACCTCTTTTTTCTCTAACTTTTCTTCATTGAAAATATTATTAATATGTCTGGTAATTACCGTTCTATCTCTTCCAAATAGTTTAGCCATTTGGTCTAGTGATAACCATACTGTTTCATCTTTCATATTAACCTCTAGTTTTACATTTTGATTTTTAAATAATACAATTTCATTTTTCATAATTTGCCTCCTTTATTGTATATATTTATTATGTTACATTCCAAAATATAGTTTTAATAAATCAACTATTTTTGGTTTGTAGTTAATATTATACATGTAAAACATATGTTCGCCAATGAAAAATCGTCAGGAATTTTAAATATTTTTTAAAACTAGTTTATTTAACTGATTTTTAATTTATTAAAATGATTAAATAATATTTATAAAGTTGATTATTATAGATTAATTTAAGGTTTATGTAAAATAATTAGTGTGATAATATATTTGTAGTGATTGTAGATGGATTTTTTTAAGAAATATAAAAAATATATAATATTATTTGGTTTGTTATTTTTGTTATCTTTTTTCTTTCCATTTTCATGTGATGATTTTTATTGGGGAAGTAAAAGTTTGAGTTTTAGTACTATTAATGAAATATATAATGATTTATTTTTAAATGGAAGATGGTTAGGAAATTTTTTTGCTATATTAATATCGCATAATCATTTAATTAAAGCATTAGTTATTTCAATTGTTAGTACTTTATTAGTATATATTATTGATAAACATGAAAAAATATCATGGTGGATATTCTTATTATTAATACTTTTAATGCCTGTTAATAAGTTTACGCAAGTTATAATTTGGGGTAGTGGATTCAGTAATTATATGGTTAGTACATTCCTGTTTATTAGTGTATATTATTTAATTAAGAAGTATTATGAAAATAATTATAATAAATGGTATGAAAAAGTAGGAATATTTATAGTTGCTATATTAAATTCATTAGTGGTTGAAAATATTACAGTAGGAACATTAATGATTTTATTTATTTATAATTTGATATTTATTATTAAAAATAAAAAAGTTAATATTAATTTAATAATTATGTTTATTGGTAGCATATTTGGAGCAATTATGATGTTTATTCATCCAAGCTATTTAAATTTAATAATTGGTAATTCAATAAATGATAGATATATACCAAAAAGTGGCAGTTCTTTAATAAACATAGTAGAAAATAATTTATTTATTCAAATTTTTAATTTATTAATTAATAATAATATTCTTTTAAATGGTTTTACTATGTTTGTATTTTCTTACTTGTATTTAAAGAAAAAGATAAAAAATATTAAAGTATTAATAAGTTTTTATTTATTAACAATTATGATAATTATAGGATGTTTATTTAAATTTAATATTTACTTTATGTTTGTAATTGATATCTTGTATTTAATTAATTATTTTTATTTAATATATATGGCATGTAAGTTTGAAAAAAGTATATGGGAAATAATTTTGCTTATGGTAAGTGTAATATTACCTTTAGTGTTTATTCAACCAATTGGAAGTAGATTATTTTTTTTACCTTATGTATTACAAATAATTTTATTATTTAGAATATTGAATTATAATAGTATAGTAATTAAAGATTATATTTGGCTTAAAGTTATTGTTATTATAATATATTTTTTATTTTTGTATATGAATATAGAAAATTATAAGTGCGAAATAGAGAGAGATAATTATATTAAAAATAATTTGAATAAAACATTGATAATTATTAATGACTTTAAATATTCTAAATATGTTTGGACAGGAACTATTGATAATAATTATTTTGGGAAATATTATGATATATATCATGGTTATGATGAAAATATAAGATATTTTGTTAGAGGAGAGATGAATAATGATTGAAATTAAAAATTTAACAAAAAGTTATAATGGGGTAAAAGTAGTTGATGATATTAGTTTAAAAGTTAATGATGGAGAGATTTTTGCATTTATTGGTCATAATGGGGCAGGTAAAACAACAACAATTAAATCAATAGTAGGAATAAACAATTTTGATAGTGGAGAAATATTTATTAATGGAAAGTCAATAGTTAATGATGCTGTAAACGCTAAAAAAGAGATTTCATATGTTCCTGATAATCCGGATTTATATGAGAATATGAAAGCGATTGATTTTATTAACTTTATTTGTGACATGTATGAAACTCCTAGTGATGTTAGAATGAATAATATAATTAAATATGCTAAGATGTTTGAAATAGAAGATAAATTAAATAATGAAATATCGACTTATTCTCATGGTATGAAACAAAAGATTGCGCTTATTGCCGCTTTAAGTCATGATCCAAAAGTATTAATTATGGATGAGCCTTTTGTTGGACTTGATCCTAAGGCAGTATTTGACATGAAAAGTATTATGAAAGAAATGTGTAAGGAAGGAAAGTGTATTTTCTTTTCAACTCATATATTGGATGTTGCGGAAAAATTATGTGATCGTGTTGCGATTATTAAAAAAGGAAAAATAGTTAAAGTTGGTAAGATGAAAGAAATAATGGGAGATGAATCATTAGAAGAAGTATTTCTAGAATTAGGTGAGAACTAATGAAAAAGTTATTTTCTTTAATTAAGGCAGTATGTTCACAAGATATGGATTTATTTAAATTTAAAAATAATGGGAATAAATTTTCTAAGATATTTTTATTTACCTTTTTATGTATAATATTAATGATATCTTTTGGAACATATTATTATATGCTTGCTGAGAATTTGCAAAAAGTTAATTTAACTTATTTAATGTTAGGAATGGCACTTGTTATACCTACTATATTTGTATTTATGCAAGGTATTTATAAATCACAAAATATATTATTTGAAGCTAAAGATAATGATTTGTTAATGTCATTACCAATAAGTAAAGGAACTTTGATATTTATTAGATTCCTTAAAATGTATTTATATGAGCTAATGTATGGTCTATTATTTACGCTACCAGCTATTCTTGTATATGTTTATTTTATTAAAGTAAATTATTTATTTTATATTGTAACATTAATTATGATCCTAATGGTACCTATTATTCCAATTGTGTTTTCTAGTTTGATTGGATATTTTATTAAGAGATTTTCGATTAAGTTTAAAGCTAAAAAATTAGTACAAATTATTAGTACATTTATAATGTTTTTTGTAATTCTTTATTTTTCAAATAATACTGAAGGATTAATAGAGAATATAGCAAGTAATGCATCTAGTATAAACGATATTATAACTAAAATTTATTATCCAATTGGTGCTTATATTAGTTTAGTTAATAATTTTAATATATTAAATTTAGTAGTTTATTTAATTATAAATTTATTACCAATTTTATTGTTTGTTTATATTTTAAATAAATCTTATTTTATGGTTATTAATAAATCTAGAGTTAATAGTTATAGTAAAAGTAAAGAATATAAATATGATCAAAAGAAGATAATGAAGGCTTTAGTTGTTAAAGATATTAAAAGATATTTTTCATCAACTGTTTATGTTTTTAATACTTTCTTTGGACTATTTCTTATGATTATAGCAACTATTGGACTTTGCACTAATTTTGAAAAAACAATCGAATATATTTTAAGTGGAGAAATACCGGGATTAGATATAAACTGGCTTTATAGTATGGCTCCTAAGGTATTTTTCTTAATAGTTTTAGTTCTTTCATTTATGACAAGTATTACTTCATCAAGTATATCTATTGAAGGAAAAACTTTTAATATTTCGAAGAGTTTACCGATAGATACTAAAAAAATATTATTATCTAAAGTTATATTTAGTAATTTATTAATTATTCCGGTTGTGTTAATATGTGATGTTATTTTCTTTATTAATTTTAAATTAGAAATAATAGATTATATTTTAATTATTTTAGTTAGTTTAGTAGCGCCAACTATTTCATCATTGTTAGGTTTAGTTATTAATTTAAAATATCCTAAGATGGATGCAACAAGTGATACGGAAGTTGTTAAACAAAGTATTAGTTCAATGATATCTGTATTAAGTGGAATGGTTATTGCAATTATTGTAGGAGCTTTGTGTCTAGCTACATTGTTTGGTTATATAAAAGTAAGTATAAATAATATGTTAATTTTATGTATGGTTGGATTAATAATTTTAATGATTGTATTAGTACTGATTCTTAATAATTATGGTGTTAAAAGATATAGAGAGATTGAAGTATAAAGGAATGTTTAATTAATAAAAACATTCCTTTTTAATGTGTTTAATCTAATTTATTAAATAAATCCTTAACATCGATTTCTAAAGCTTTTGCTATTTTTTGAACTGTATCTAAAGAAAATTGTTTATCGCAACCACTTTTTGTTTCAATTTTTTTTAAGTAATCTACACTTATATTGCTTTTCATAGCAAGTTTTATTTGTGTCCTTACTTTTATTTTTCTTTGTTTTTTTATGTTTTGAGAAATCAAATAATATAAATTGTCTTTATCCATTTATCTACCTCTTATAATTATTTAAGTTACCTCAAATGTAATTTTCTCATTAAATTTTTTAGAAAAGCATTGTTAACTAATGAATCATTTAAATGTTTGGATATTTAAAAAAAATATGTTATGCTTATGTTGTAATTTAGTAGTGCTAAGAATTATAGAAAGGATTATAAATGAAAAAAATATGTATTTTAGTTTTATGTTTAATTTTAACTTTAGTTACGTTTGGTTGTGGTAATAAAAGTGTACAAAAACCAACAAATTTACAAGATACTTATAGTGCGGTTGGTAATTATTTTGGCGATAGTAGTGCAGATAGATCTAATTTAGGTGCTTTTTATTTAGATGAAGAAAATAATATTATTGTAGTTAACTTAATTGATAATAGTGAATCTAAACAAAATGAATTTTTAGAAAAAGCTAATATTGATTCTAAATATATTAAGTTTGAACAAGGAGGACCTTATAATACTAATGGTTTAGATATTGATTTAAAAGTATCTTCGGAAGATAATGATGAAAATATTAAATTTAAAAAATATTTAAAATTAGATAATAGAACTATCTATTTAGCAGAAAACATTAGTGAATTATTTATTGTTGAAAATAAAAATCAGACATCTTTAAGAAAATATATAATTAATAGTACTGAGTCAGTGGATAAGTCAATTGAAAATATTACAAACCTATTGAATAAGCAATCTATTTTAAAAGATGGTGGAACAATTATATTTAAAAACAAAGATAAGAATATTACATTAATTAAATGTAATACGATAGAAGGTAATAAAGATATTTATATTGGTGATTATAATTTAAATTTTAAAAGTAATATGTGTAAGTAGAGTTTATATTGTGGACATATACTATGAAATGTTTAGCTGATGAAAACAAAATAATTTATAATTC
>CANNTX010000020.1 GCA_947522695.1 uncultured Bacilli bacterium
AAACATAGCAAGATAGAGGATGACAATATTAATTCTTTAATAAATTCTAGTTTCTTAATTAATAGATAATTTATAAAGATAAATGTGAACATGATAATTATGTAAATTATGGTAATAAATAAACAATCATATATATTTAGATATATTTTATTAAGTTTTTGATATTCACTTGTCATAAAGATATTGTTATCAATAATTGAATTAACATCTTTACTATATTTTTCAATTGTTTTTTTGTCTTTGCTATATTTACTTACGATTGTTTTAATCTCATTATAATGATTAATTTTATTACCTCTAACAATCAAATTAACATCCTTTTTTAAGATATCGATATTATAAAATTGAATTAATTCTTCTTTTAGTTTGTCATTAACTATTATATCATCTAAATTTTGTAAGACATTTGAATAGGCTTTTTGATAGTAATTTATTTTTTCAAGATTTGTTATTATATTATTTGGTCTTAGTTCAATTTGAAGTTCAATAAAAAGAATAAATATAATTGTTAATAAAAACATGATAAAGGTATTAATATGAACTAATATTTTTTTCATTGTGCTTCACCTACCCATTTTGTTTTATCAAGTTTTGCATATATCATTAATCTTTTACTGCCATATAATTCATTATTGGGATAACATGTGTATAAAATTAAATCATAATCTTTTTCTAGTGAATTTAAATCCGTTTCATTAACTATTTTAGAAGTTTTAACAGTATATTCAAATTTAGCATAATTTGTTTCAATTACAATTTTATTGCCATTTTTTAAATTTGATAAATTTTTAAATATCCCGGTATTATGACCAGATAATACAACTTTATCTTTATCGCCTGGAATGTCATATAAGCTAGATGTTCCAATTCCTTGCTTTAAGATATTAACACTATCTCCAAAATATATATTATCACTTTCGTTATTTAAGTAGATTGTTCCATATTTTGTTCCATATGATGGATATGAAACTATTTTTTTATCAATTACAGTTGTTTCTTGGTTTGCGATTTTTTCATTAACGTTCATTAATGAGATTACGTCTAATCCTAAACTTATGTTTTCTCTAAATAACACTGTTAATGTTAATAATAATATAGTGCAATATATTAGACTATTATTTAATAATGGATTTATTTTTAATATTCTTAGAGTTATAAATGCTATTAAAAGGATTATTAATGAGATAATAGTAACTTTAATTACTTTATTTATTCCGACATAATTTAACTTTTGAGTTGTTTTTATAACATTAGTTAATACGCCATTATCATATATTTTTACTTCTTCATTATTTTTATCAATTACTAAATTTGAATCTACTTTAGTTGTTGTTTTAACTTCATTATTTTCTTCTTTTTTATCAGTAATTTTTGGTGAACTCAGAATAATACTATTGGAATTGTTATATAGGCTATATAATTCAGATTTAACGTTTGAGGGAATATTTTTTTTACCATCACTACTGCATACATCATAGTTGTTAATTATAGATATAGCTTTGGAAATATTGCTATAAATAATATCTAAATCGCTACTGCTTACATCTCTTTCATTTAACATTCTAGTATATGAATTTTTAAATCCTTTAATTAATGCTCCAGTAGATCCGGAACATGTACTGATACTATTAGAAAGAGAAATGATATCTTCTTTTGTTGCTCCATACACAGTAATACTAAATGTTAATATGAAAAAAAGAATAGCTAATTTTAAATATTTCATTTAATCCTCTCTTTCTTGAAAAAAGTACTTGTATCCAATATTTTATATGTTTCTATATCTTGGTTATTTATTATTTTATCAAAATTTTTAGATAATAAATCTTCTTTTAATTCTTTATTAACTAATTTATCTAAAATTTCATAACATTTTTCTAAATCAGCACAATCATGATGGGTATCTGTTCCTAAAACATAAATCATTTGTTTCTTAATTAATAATTCTAAATTTTCTTTAGCACTTTTACCATATTTTCCTAAAAGTGATGTTATATTTCCTTGAAGTATGCATCCTAAATTTATGTATTCAACTAAGGTATTTAAATCAATGTAGTGATATCTTTCTGGATGAGCAATTATTGGTACTATTCCTTTATTTCTTAAATTAAATAAAATATCATAAGCTATATCTAATTTTTCTCTTAATGGAAGTTCAACTAATAAATATTTAGAATTATTAATAGTACTAATATTATTATTGTCTATATTTTCTAATATATTATTATCTATAAAAACTTCGTTACCTAAATATAATTTTATACTGGTTGATTTTTGTAATTCTTCTAATTTTTCTTTTTTATTTTTATTATTGCAATTATAATTTGTCCCTATAATATAATGAGGAGTTAAGACAATTTCTGTAACTCCTCTATTACTCATTTCATTTAATATTTTAATACTTGTTTCGATTGATTCTGAACCATCATCAATTCCAAATATTAAATGATTATGTATGTCTTTCATTAATTATAATATTTACCATAGTAATAATGGTCTTTCTTATTTTCAAGTTTGTTAACTATAACTCCGGCAATTTTAGCACCACTATTTTCTAAAGCTTTCTTACTTTGTTCTAATAAATCAATTGGTGTTATTTTATAAGCACTAACTAATACTACTTCATCAGCAAATTTTGTTAGAACTAACGCATCTGTTACGGCATTTATAGGTGGACAATCAATTATAATTAAATCATATTTTTCTTTTAATAATTCTAATAATTCTTTTGTTTTTTCTGATCCTAGAAGTTCACTTGGATTTGGTGGAACAATTCCGCTTGGAATGACATCTAAATTCTTAATTTCAGTTTTACATATATATTTGCTATATTTTTTAACATCTTCTAATAATAATGAAGATAATCCTTTATCTTTATCTAAATTAAATATTTTATGTTGTCTTCCTTTACGCATATCGGCATCAATAAGAATTGTTTTACAATCTATCATACTAAATGAAGCTGCTAAATTTGCGGAAATAAAACTTTTTCCTTCGCCAGGCATTGAACTCGTAATTAGGATAACATTTTTTTCATTGCCAACAAATGTAAATTCTAGGTTTGTCCTTAAAGTTCTTATTGCTTCACTAACATGACTTTTAGGTCTATTATATACTAGTAACTCATTCATGTTTTCTACCTCCAACAGGAATTGCGCCAATAACTGGAATATTTAACTTTCTTTCAACTTCTTCAGTTGTCTTAATAGTTGTATCAAAATAGAACATAACAAATACGACTGCTAAACCAAGAACAATTCCAATCATTAAATAAATAGCTATACTTTTAATTAAATTTATATTATATGGTTTTTGACTAGCTTCTGCATAATCGATAATTCCAATATTTTGAATATTATATAGTTTAATTACTTCGGCATTAAATACTTTTGCTGTTTCATTAGCAATATTTTTAGCTAAGTTACTATCTTCATCTTGTACTGTTATTTTAATTATTTCAGTATCATTAACATTGGCAACTGCAATATTTTTTTGAAGTGTTTCAATATCATAATCTAAACTTAAGTTATCGATAACCTTTCCAACTACTTTTCTACTTTTAATTATTTCTGTATAAGTATCAATTAAGTTTTTATTTAATATAATATCATTACTTGTAATTGTATTGTTTTCAGTTGTTAGTAATACAGTTGTATAACTTTTATATTTTGGAACTTTTATAAAAGCATCATAACTAAAACCAATTATTAAAACTACAAATACGATAGATAACATTAAAAATATTTTACTTACAAAATAATTAAGCAATTCTTTTAAATCTATTTCTTCCATAATCTTTTACTCCTCAAGATTAATTATATAATATGTTGTTTTATATTTCAATTAAAAACAGCCTGTGATTGTAGGAAAAATCGCTTAATCGAATCATATTAAAAACTATTTTATTTAATGTAATCAAATACTTAAACGGGCTGGTAACTTCTGGCTATAATTCTTTTTTACATACAATTGTGTCCCCACTGGGGACACTTTTTCATTGCTAAATACTTTATAAAATTGTTTCATTCTAATTAAAGTATGATGATTACATTTTTTACTTACTTCTACAACTATTTTCTTCTTTCTATACTAATTCAAACTCTCTTGATATAATTCTCTTATCACTACAATAATCTATAACAAAATAATCATTTTTCTTACATATTATTATGCCTACTGTTTTGGAATCACTAATTTCTTTTATATTTTTATCTATATAATTCATATAGTTTTGAATTTGACCAGTATGTTCTTTTTTTAATTTTGTTGTCTTTAATTCAATAACAACAAAGCATTTATATTTATAGTTGTATAAAAGCAAATCAATATAATTATATCTATCACCTAATTTTATAGGATACTCATTCCTAATAAAGCTAAAGCCTGATCCTAGTTCTCTCATAAAATTATTAATATCTTCTAATATAATTTGTTGTAAAATTTTCTCAGATATTTCCGTGTATTTATTTGTGTTTTTAATTAATATTGGATTCTTTACTAAATCAGGTAATAGAGGTTGTTCATTTGCAATAAGTTTTGATTTAGCACTTTCACTTAATCTTTCATATTCTTTTGATTTTATTTTTTCTTCTAATTGTCTTTGTGTTAAATTGTGTTGTTTTGATATATTTATATAATAAATTATTTCATCGTAATTATTTAATGGTAATAATAACAAATAATGACTCCATGTCAATTGTGTCAACATTGTTGACACTTTTTCATTGTTAAATACTTTATAAAATTGCTTCATTCTAAATAATGTACGACGATTATATTTTTTACCTACTTCTACAACTAATCTTTTAGAATATTCATCAATAATATTATCACCATATTTACCACCAGCTTCAGTTAATAATCTCCCAATTTCAAAATAAGTATTTACAGTATTTCTTTCTTTGGAATAGTCTTTTACTTTACAATATATTTCATTATCTATTATTTTATTTTTTATTTCTTCGTAGTAATTCATTTTGTCCTTCTTTCTATAATAATTCAAACTCTCTTGATATAATTCTTTTATCGCTACAATATTCAATTATATATTCATTATCCTTTTTACATATAATTATCCCAATAGTTTTATCTTGATTTAATCTTTTCAATTTTCTATCTATATAGTTCATATAAACTTCAATTTGTCCGATATGTTCTTTCTTTAATTTAGTTACCTTGAGTTCCACTACTACAAAACAGTTATATTCATAATTAAAAAGTAATAAATCAATATAATTATAATTATTTCCTATTTTTATAGGATATTCATTACTGATAAAACAAAAACCAGTTCCTAGTTCTTGCATAAAATTTTTAATATCTTCTAATATAATTTGTTGTAAAACTTTCTCGGATATTTCAGTATATTTATTTGTGTTTTTAATTAAAATCGGATTTTTTACCAGGTCCGGTAACGATGGTTGTTCATTTTCTATAAATTTTATTTTAGCACTTTCACTTAATCTTTCATATTCTTTAGATCTAATTCTATATCGTAGTTCTCTTACTCCAATATTATATTTAATGCAAATATTTAAATAGTACCATAATTTATTTTCATTTTTTATTGGTAACAATTCAACATATTGACTCCATGTTAATTTGGTCGACACTGTCGACCATTTCTCATCACTAAAAGTCTTATAGTATTGTTTGATTCTTCTAAGTGTTCTTGAATTATACTTTTTACCTACTTCTACAACTAATCTTTTAGAATATTCATCAATAATATTATCTCCATATTTACCACCAGCTTCGGTTAATAGTCTACCTATTTCAAAATAAGTATTTACAGTATTTCTTTCTTTTGAATAATCTTTTACTTTAGAGTATATTTCATTATCTATTATTTTATTTTTTATTTCTTCATAATAATTCATTTATATTCCTTCTTTCTATACTAATTCATATTTTCTAGCTATAATTCTTTTATCACTACAATATTCAATAATATATTCATTATCCTTTTTACATATAATTATTCCAATTGTTTTATCTTGATTAAATCTTTTCAATTTTCTATCTATATAGTTCATATAAACTTCAATTTGTCCGATATGTTCTTTCTTTAATTTAGTTACCTTAAGCTCTATTACTACAAAACAGTTATATTCGTAATTAAAAAGTAATAAATCAATATAATTATATTTATTACCTATTTTTATAGGATATTCTTTACCAATATAACTAAATCCACTTCCTAGTTCTTGCATAAATGAATCTATATTTTCCAATATAATTTGTTGTAAAACTTTTTCAGATATTTCAGTATATTTATTCGTATTCTTAATTAATATTGGATTCTTTACTAAGTCAGGTAACGATGGTTGTTTATTTGATATAAGTTTTTCTTTTGCATTTTCACTTAATCTTTCATATTCTTTAGATCTAATTCTATTTCTTAATTCATTTCTACTTAAATTATTATTAGTTGCTAAAGTTAAATAATATAATAATTTATTTTTATCTTTTATGGATAATAATTCAGTGTAGTGACTCCATGTTAAATTGGTCGCAAGTGGCGACCAATTCTCGATACTAAATTTTTTATAAAACTGTCTAATTCTTCTTAATGTTCTTGAATTATATTTTTTGCCTACTTCTACTATTAATTTTTTAGAATATTCCTCAATAATATTATCACCATATTTACCGCCTGCTTCAGTTAATAATCTACCTATTTCAAAATAGGTAGTTACAGTATTTCTTTCTTTTGAATAATCCTTTACCTTACAATATATTTCATTATCTATTATTTTATTTTTTATTTGTTCGTAGTAATTCATTTGGTCCTTCTTTCTATACTAGTTCAAACTCTCTTGATATAATTCTTTCTCTTAATTATCTAATAAAGATTATTTAGCTTTTACATAATTTAATATAATAGTTTATTACATTAATATTTTTTAATGGTATTAATTCAGAATAATAACTCCAACTCAATTGGTGCGACAACGGCGCACCTTTTTGACTCAATAAATAAAATTGTCTGTATCTTTTTAAATTTGTTACATTATAACCTTTCTTCTGTTTTTTCAAATTGTAATAATTCACAATAATGACTCTATGTTAATTGTGCAGACATTGTCTGCATTTTTTCATTAAATAAAAAAATATTTTAACATAAGCCAAAGATTTCTTTTGCTGTATCCTTTTCTAAGTTCATTTGTTAATTTTTTAAAATCTTCACTAATTATTTTTTGACCATAATGTTTTCCGGCTTCATTAAGCATTTTTCCTACATTATAATATGTTTCTAAATCTTTACAATTTATTAAATGATTTTTTACTTTTTTATTTCTTCGTAGTAATTCATTTTGTCCTTCTTTCTATACTAATTCAAACTCTCTTGTTATAATTCTTTTATCGCTACAATATTCGATTATATATTCATTATTTTTTTTACATATAATTATTCCAATAGTTTTATCTTGATTTACTTTCTTTAAATTTTTGTCTATATAATTCATATATACTTCAATTTGCCCAATATGTTCTTTTTTTAATTTAGTTACTTTTAATTCAATCACAATATAACAATTAAACTCTATGTTGTATAACAATAAATCAATGTAATTATAATTATTTCCAATTTTTATAGGATATTCATTACTGATAAAACAAAAACCTGTTCCTAGTTCTTGCATAAAATTTTTAATATCTTCTAATATAATTTGTTGTAAAACTTTCTCTGATATTTCAGTATATTTATCCGTTTTTTTAATTAATATTGGATTTTTTACTAAATCAAGTAATAGAGGTTGTTCATTTGAAATAAGTTTTAATTTTGCACTTTCACTTAATCTTTCATATTCTTTTGATTTTATTTTTTGTTTCAATTTATCTCTTGAAATATTTTCCTTTTCACAAATCATTGCATAATAATTGATTTCGTTTACATCTTTTAAACAAAATAGTTCTCTAATATGGCTAACTGATAATTTGGTCCCTAACGGGGACCATTTTTGATTTTCAAAAAATAAATATAGTTGTCGCATTCTTCTAAGTGTCCTAGCATTGTATTTTTTTCCAACATCAAGTAGCAACTTTTTGGAATAATTTTCTATTATACTTTCTCCATATGTTTTTCCTGCTTCACTTATTAATTTTCCAACCTCATAATAGGTAGTTACAGTATTTCTTTCTTTTGAGTAATCCTTTACCTTACAATATATTTCATTATCTATTATTTTATTTTTTATTTCTTCATAATAATTCATTTGGTCCTTCTTTCTATACTAGTTCAAACTCTCTTGATATAATTCTTTCTCTTAATTATCTTATAAAGATTATTTGGATTTTACATAATTTAATATAATAAACTATTATATTAATATTTTTTTATGGTATTAATTCAGAATAATGACTCCAACTCAATTGGTGCCCCATTCGGGCACCTTTTTGAATCAATAAATAAAATTGCCTGTATCTTTTTAAATTTGTTACATTATAGCCTTTTCCAAGTTCGAGTGTTAATTTTTTAGAATACTCGATTATTATACCTTCTCCATATTTTTTACCAGCTTCGCTTAATAATTTTCCTACATTATATCTTGCTTCTAAATCATTACGATTTATTAAATAATTTTTTACTTTTTTATTTATCTCATTATTAATAAATTCGTTTTTTATTTCTTCATAGTAATTCATTTTGTCCTTCTTTCTTATAAGTTATAAAATTTATTATATATATCATACATTTGTTTGTCAATAAATAATCGTACATTTGTTATTATTTCTTTACATATAAAAACAGCAACGTTAAACAGTTGCTGTTGACATTAATTCTCTTTATTTTTAATAAATAATAATTTATATAAATATGTTCCTATTAAAATACCGATAGAATCTATTAAAACATCTTTAATACTTCCACTTCTACCATTTATAAATAATTGATGAAATTCATCAGTACATGAATATAAAATAGATAAACCAATTGCATAATAAATTTTTGTAACACTATATTGCTTTAATAAATTAAACATTAGAAATCCTAAAATTAAATATTCAGTTATATGAGCTATTTTTCTAATATAAAATGATGAATTTTTAACTATTATTTCTTTTTCATTATTAGGAGTTTCATTATTTGTTATTTTATCTTTTATTTCAATCATAGTAGTTATTACTTTATCACTTGTACCAGTTGATTTATTTGCATCTGCACTTGAAAAAGAAAATATTACAATCATCCATAAGATTAACACTATAAAACTTATTATTTTTTTCATTATATTACTTTCCTTTAAATAACAATATTTTATATTTTTTCAAATATTGAATTAAAAATTTATGATTCATTAATATAAATATTATAAGTATCATGAATTCACATACTATACTAAATATAATTGATTGACTATAGTAAAATGCAACTATTATTATATACATTATTGTAATAATGAAAAAATTAAAATAATTTAATTTGATTTTTACATATTTGGATATTTTTAAATATCTTGCTAAAGCTATGTAAATATATGATATTAAAGTTGATAAACTAGCAATTATAAGGCCATATTTTTTCATAAAAAATATATTGATTAAAATATTTATAATTCCACCTAAAATCGTTGTTGTCGCAATTTCTTTTGGCAATTTTAAAGCTATAAAAACACCACCTATTAAAATACTAAATAATTCAAAGAAAGAAGCACAAATTAAAATTGGTATATATTTATAAGCATCGAAATAAAGTTCTTTAATTAGTATTTTAAATATTATAGGCATGGCTGCAAGTATTAATAAACACATAAATGAACATAACAAAAAAACTATATTTATGATTTTTGAAAAATAAATACTACGATCTTCATCATTATTACTCATTGACGCAGATTCAGTCCAAGATAAACTAAAGACATTGAAAATATGAGAAATTAACAAAGAAAATTTCGTAGAAATTGAGTATATGCCATTAAATGATACCCCTAATAAAAATGAAATCATTATTTTATCTGAGATACTCATTATCCACGAAGAAATACTATTTGGTATTAATGGAAATGAATATTTAATTAATTCTTTTATTTTATTCTTAGATAATACACTAAAATTAATATATTTATATATTTTAATTTTGAAAATTAAAAATAATGATGCTAATATATTTGAAAAAACATATGCTAAAACGATTCCTAATAGCTTCATCGATAAATATTTAATAAATAAAATACATAATAAAACATTTGAAGAACCAGATATAATGCTTGCTAAACCATATTCAATGTTTTTACCAAGTCCTCTTGAAATTTGCAACATTAAATTTAATAATGACGTACTTAACGTCATTATAAAGATATATTCAATATTCTTTATTTTCAATATTTTAAGACAAATGAAGTATATACTCATGAATATTAATAATTGCACTAGAATTACAATAATTCCATTTGTAATAATATTTTTAATTTCACTATTATTTTCTCTTTTATCAATTAGAAAACGAAATATTCCATTTTCTAATTGAAGTGTTAAAAATATAGCTAAAAGCCAAGCATAAGTAGAATATAAATCAAAATATCCATATTCTTCAGTACTTAATAAAGCTGTAAAAAAGGGTAGCAAAAAAAATGATAAAAATTGAGTACAAAACTTACTTAAAAAAATAATAATTGTGTTTTTAATAAAACTTTTTTCTCTAATATTATTCATTATTACTTCCTTTTATATAATATCTCATTCTTTTTTGAGTTCCAACATTATTAACTATTTTAGCTGGAACACCAGCAATAGTAACGTTGTCTTCAAATGACTTATTTACAACTGCATTTGCTCCAATAGCAACATTATTTCCTATTTTAATTTTGCCAAATAATTTTGCACCTGGACCTATAAAGCAATTATCACCTATAATAGGGGCTTCTTCTTCTTTTTCCATGTTTGTACCTATATTTACATCTACATTTATTCTACAATTGCATCCAATTTTCGCACTTCCATTTACGCATATTGTACCCCGATGTTGAATATATAATCCTGGTCCAAATGTATTTATTGGTATGCTAAAGCCATATTTAATCTGTTGTTTCTTATATTCATATTTTAATATGTATAAATATAATCGAGAAAAAAAATCATGTTTACAATTATTATAGTATTCTACTTTTCTCATTAATAATTGGAATTTGTAAACAGGTATTTCTCCTCTTATACCAAAATATTTTTTTCTTACATATCCTCTTGCTTCTCTATCACATTTTATATAATATAAATAATCATTTTTATTCTTTATCATCAATATTACCTCCAAAATCTAATTTATTATGTATTATTGAATATAATAATATAGCTAAAGTAAAATTAATACTTCCTATTATGGTATTTGATTCAGCTAAACCATATATCATAAAAATAAAAATTGCCACAATAATTTTATTGTTATTAATATGTTTTACTCCAAATATTAAAATAAAGTAGTATAGTAATGATAAAAATAAACCGCATCTATATATTATAGCTAAATAAAAATTATCTAAATACAATTCATTTAAGACATTGCTACCAAATAATGTAAATATACTCCCATTTTCAATTATTTGATTCCATAAATACGGTCTATTACTAAGCAAAATATTTATATCATTATTTTTAGAAATTCCAATTTTAATTGCAAGTAAATATGATGCACAAAAAAATAATAACGGTAACCAACTAATTATTTTTTTATAATTTAACTTTTCTTTAAAAATATCCAATAAAAATAATATAATAATACAATATATTCCTGTTCTTGATAATGATAATTTATATAATATAAGTGATAATATAGAAAAGATACTATAAAATTTTATTTTATTATTATTTATTATATATGCACATAATACAATTGGAATATAATACATAAATATACTATTTGGATGTGTAAATCCTAAACTATGTCTTATTAAATAACCATTTGTTGTTATTCTAATCAAATAGTTATCATTTAAAATTCCAGTAAAATATAAAAACAAAGTAATCATGTACATTATAGATGATGATATCATAAATTTCTTTAAAAATTCTTTTATATCACAATTTATCAAAGTAAGTGCTAATACATAAGTTATTAATAAATTAACATCTTTGTAAATTAAAACACTTATAGTTGATAATATAAAAAATATAAATATTTTAAGTAATATATTATTATTTTTTATATTATTTAATAACCTTAAAAATTGAAAAAATAATATAACTAGTACTGTCGTATATAATATATATGTATTTACTTTATATTCAATTAAATATTTTAAAAGCACACAAATAAAAATTATTATTGTTTTAATATCTAAAGAAATCTTTCTCATCTTAATATATAATTAATTAAAAAGAAATATTATTATTTAATTTTTCTTTTTAATTAATCCCTTTCTATTTATATTTTTTTAATTATTATGCAATTCCTATAACAAATATTTTTTTATATTTTTTATATAATCATTATAATTATCTAGTAAAACACTTTTCTCAACTGCCCCCTTAGATTTACAATTATATTCATTTTTATTATTTAACAAATTAATAATAATTTTTACAAAATCATCTGTTTCTGTACAAAAATAACCACATCTATTATCAATAATATTCACTAAACCACCAACCGGACAAGCAATTACGGGTATTCCAAAGCATAATGATTCATAAGCAACTAATCCAAATCCTTCAAATTTAGATGGCATAACTATTATTTTGCTTTTTTTGAAATATGGGAATGGATTTTTTTCAAAATCTCTAAGTTCTATACAATCTTCAACATTATAATAATTTATCCATTCAACAACTTTATTTTTCCAAGAGCCATCTCCCATCATTAATGCTTTTACTGGACATTTATTATCTTTCATTTTTTTTACGATTTTAATAAATTTTTCAGGATCTTTTTGTTCACAAAATCTACCAATAAACGATATATCATATATCTTTTCATATTCTAAATTATCTTCATTTAAAATCTCATTTCTAGATAAAGGATTTGAAACAAGATGTATTTTATTTTTTATTAATTTACGAAAAATAAATTCATTGTAAATTGATTCAGAAACTATAAATATTTTATCAAAATTTATAGATGCTAGTGCATATGTTATACTTTTAATATTTATTTTTTTTATCCATGATGGATTATTATGTAAATGAGATATTAATACATATTGTCCCTTAATACTTGACATTATTACACTTGCTCTAAAATCAGTAGCAATTGCTATATCTGGTTTAATTTTATTAATTACTTTTTTTAGTTCTTTTTTATCTAATTTTTTTTTAGTTATAACATGTTTAATATTATTTTCATTTAGATACAAATTAATACTTCCAGATTCCGAAATATAATAACAATCATATTCATCTTTAATTCCATTAATTATTTGGATTACAACCTTTTCTGCTCCTGAAAATCCTTTATTAGGCATAATAAAAATTATTTTTTTCATAACAACACCTTTATTTTTTTATATACTTTAATAATTTAAAATCAAACAATATTTTTAATATTTTTTTCTTATTGGAAGTTATTTTATGATTACATTTTTTAAAATTATCATCAATATTCTCCGAATCAATATTTTTAAAGAAAATATTACGTTCTTTAGGTTTTTGAATTGAATTTACTAAATTAGGATTTCCATTGATAATTAAATCCATATTTACTTTTTTTATATCAACGTTTTGTAAAAAATTTAATAATTGTTTTCCCTTTTCGGTTTTAATTATTATCGCTGATACTCCATTTTTTGTTTTTTCACCAAATAAATCATCTGGTACTTTCCAAAAATCTCCAATAATTATATCACCTGGATTATTGTTTCCCTTGAAGTGACAATTATAACATTTTTCATTCATAATTAATCCGTCTATAAAAGAAGATACATAATAATCTAAATTAAATGATAGTTTTTTTATTTCTTTTAAATTTTTAAAACTATAAACTGAATCGGGCATTTTCCAACCACAGTTTTCTTTATTTCTAAAATTAACTTTAATTAATTTTGATTTTTGTTCTTTTTCAAGCAATTCTTTATATTTTCTCCATACTTTTCTTGATGGTACCCCCTCACAAATTAAAGATATAGTGGTCAAATTTTCATGATTTATAAATGTTTTTATTGCTTTAACTTGACATGGAGTTCCTACAAATAATACTTTATGTTCTTTTATTACTTCTTGAACTTCTTTAAATACATTTGACAAATCGCTTTGAACATATTTCGAACCCTGCATTTTTTTTATATCATCTAGTTGATTTGATAAAATATGTTTTGGAAGCATATTTTTATCCCAAACACATCCAACTACATAACCTCCTGATTTTATGAAATTTTTTGCTACTTCATAAAAAAAACCACCAGAAGAACTTTTCTTTAAACTTTCTTCATCTCTTATTTGTAAAGCATATGTTTCATTATTTATATCTATTTTACTTACACTTATTTCATTTAAATATAAGCATTTCCTTTCACATAAACCACAATTTATACATTTATTTTTATCAATTTTAGGATTTAAAAATCCTTCACTATTTTCACACATACTAATAGCATTTTTAGGACAAATATTTTTACATAATCCACAACCATAACAATTTTTTTTAAATTCAAAATCTATCATATAATTACTCCTCTTCGATTGCATTCAATAAATAATCGCTTGATATTTCTTGTAACTTTTTTAATTTGTTTTTTATATTAACGTAATTTGTTTTTTTTATTTCTTTTAAAGTTTTATAATTTGAAATTGATGAAATATGATTGTTCAAACCAAGTTGTTCTAATAATGATGCTTTTCTATTTTCTCTTATTATATTATGATTTTCATCCTCATCAAATATTGCATAAAAATCTTTTTCAAAAATGATGGAAAAAACAGTTCCATGAAAAGAATTTGTGCAAACAATAGTTGAATAATATAAAAGATTTAGAAATTCTAATGGACCTGAATTACCATAATTTTTTATATTTTTGAAAATTTCTCTTGGATGCATATAAGGAGTAATTATAGGTAATTTATTTTCCTTTCTTATTTTTTCAGTAAAATTTAAAGAATATTTCTTACAATTTAAAGAATAATAAAATATATATGGCTCATTTATTATAGGAGGACCTATTAATTTTTCCCAGTCATTTTTATTTAAGAGTAAAGTTGGATCAAGTACAAGAGTCGCATCATAACCCATGTTTCGCATAACATTAACTACATCCTTTTCTCTAAAAGAGAGATGATTAAATTTATCAAGATATTTTATATTAAACAATTCATTACTAATTATGTTATTTATCGTATCTCCAAAAGATGGTGCATATGCAATTGCATTACCTTTAAACTTTTCTTCAAGTTCTAAATAATATGCTAAACTACGATCATATGTTGTTTCCGACAAATTCCATATTTGATCACTTCCACAAATTATCGTGTCGTAATTGTTAATAATTTGGGATAAACTGCTTTCATTAATATAATTTGGACTACTTAGTAAATAATTATTATGTATAAAATCATTGTATTTTTTATTTTTTTCAATTATTTTTCTGAAATGTAGAATATTATATAAATTTTTAATAAATACACCTTTATTAAAATATTTCAGATTAATTAATTCATACATTCCGTATTGATTTTCAGGTCTATAATTAATTATTTCAAACTTATAATTATTTTTTTTCAAAAATGTTTGTAATGCATATGCTTGTAAACAAGAGCCAAAGTTATAAGCAGCATGAAATGTCAAAATTCCTTTTTTCTTTTTCATTTATATTCCTCCATTGATTTTTTTTGTTTAATCCAAATTCTCTTTTTTTCTTTTGATGAAAGCAAAAATTCTTTAATTTTTTTTAATATATAATAACCCTTTTCAAAAAAATTTAAAAATTTATTTTCACAACCATTTATACTTTTTATAGTATTTTTTGTTATATTTCTTTCATTTATATTTCTAAAAGATTTATATCCTATTGCGATGCATTCATCAAAAGTTTTAATACTTATATTAGGAGTTTTCTTTTGAAAATGTAAATACATCATTTCTTTTCTTTTGATTCCATTATCAATAAATACTTTAAATATTTTTCCATTAAAATAATAATAAAACTGATATTTGTAATTTTGATGATTTCTGCAAGTATATCTTTTTTTAGTTTTATCAATATCAGCAAAATCATTAATAACTAAACATTTAATTTTGTTTTCTTTAATTATCATATTTATTCCTGTATATTCGTCAAAAGCAAAATTTTCATTTGAATAAAATATTTCTTTATAATTAAATAGACTTCCTTTTTCTTTAAAAATATTATTCATTTTTTTATTATTCTTATATAAAACAAAATGACCATTTCTGTTTATTTTATCATAACTGTTCAACATATTAAAATTTATAAAATCATTTATTTTACCAAAAATTTGATCAATGTCACAATGTCCCCAAAAATCATATTTTTGCAAATAATCCTCAAAAATTAATCCATATGCTGGCCTAAAATCACATAATTTATAAGGCTTTTTTACATTTATTTGCATGTTTAATTTTTTTGACGCAAGTGAATTAAAATCATCTAAAGAAAATTTAATGAATTTAATATTTTTATATATGCTATTTTGAGGATTATCTGTAAAAATTAAAAAGTCATAATCCGAATTTTTTGAACACGAAAATTCCCATATTTTAAAATAATCAGGTAGTTTACCTATCCAACATACTATCATGCCTATTTTCATATTTTTTCTCCATCGGTTTTAATTAATTTTTTATATATTTTTTCTAATTTAAAGGATTCATTATTTATATCATATCCAACTGCAATCTTTTTTTTGGCGGTGTTATTTTTATCCAATAAAATCAGTTGTTTATTCAAAATAATTTTTGCCCATATATCTGCACTTTGCTTTAATGATAAAAATTCAGTTTCATTTAAAACTTTAGTTTCTTTTGTCATATCATCAGAAAGCACACATAATAATCCTGTTGCTTGTGCTTCTATACCAACAACAGGCAAACCTTCATATAATGATGGCAAACAGAAAACATCAAATACTTGATATAATTCATTGACATCATTTCTCTGTCCTAAAAACTTAACGCAATCTTCTAATCCTAATTTTTTAACTTTTTCTTTTATCTCTTCCATTAATGGACCTTGTCCAACTAGTATAAGTAAGGAATTATTATTTTGTTTATGCACTTCATTAAATATATCTATTAAAAATTTATGATTTTTTTGTTCAACAAATCTTCCTATGTGGCCAATCACTAAGGTATCATCTTTTATATTTAATTCTTTTCTTTTTTTATTTCTTAATTGTTCATCATATTTAAATTTATCTAAATCAATAGCGTTATTTAATAAATAAACATTACCTTTATCATATTCTTTATTGCCAAACAACCATCTTCCAGCTAATTCAGAACAACACATATAATTAGTAGCATAAACCTTACTAAAAGGTCTTAAAACCTGTTTTACTAAATTTTTCTTCCATTCTTTTTTATTTGTTGTACTATGGCTATGAGCAATTCTAACTGGCACACCAGCTTTTTTTGCCGCTCTTAAAGGAAAAACTGATAAAGTATTTAAATGTGAATGAACGATTTTATAATTATTATCTTTAAAAATCTTTATTAAGTCTTTTTGATATTCAAATACTTTTTGATATGGTGGTACAAGAATGATTTTTCCACCTAATTTTTTTATTTCATCATAAGGTATATTTGTAGAATCTTCATCACATATAAAATCAAACTGAATTTTAGTTCTATCAATATGTCTATAATAGTTCATTACAACTGATTCTACACCGCCACCTAGCCATTTGCCTATTATTTGTGCAATTCTAATTGGTTCTTGATTTTTCATTAACACACACTACTTCCTACTCAGCACCATTTTTTAGAAATACTACTTTTATTGTTTTAAAAACACATTTGATATCTAATAATAGTGAAGCATTATTACAGTAATAATATTCTAGTTCTAATCTTTCTTCGTAGGTTAAATTAGATCTTCCATTACAAGCCCACCAACCTGATAATCCAGGTTTAACACTTTCATAAATTTTATGATTTCCACCATGAGCATCTAATTCTCCGCTAACTAATGGTCTAGGGCCAATAAATGACATATCACTTTTAATTATTGATATTAATTGGGGTAATTCATCTAATGAAGTCTTTCTTAAAATATTACCAATTTTAGTTATTCTTGGATCGTTTGATAATTTTTGAGCTTTTTTCCATTCACTTTTATATGGTTCTTTTTTTAATAGTTCTTTTAGTACTTCATCCGCATTAGGTATCATGCTTCTAAATTTGTATAATTTAAATTCTTTTCCATTTTTACCTATTCTAGTTTGAGTATAAAATATTGAAGAGTAATCTTTATTTAGGATATATGATATTTTAATGATTATAGATAATGGGATTAAAAATAAAATTCCAAATAAAGATAAGATTATATCGAATAATCTTTTAGTTATTAAATAAGAATATTTTTTTACTTTAGAAAAATTTAAACTACTTTCAGAAATATCATTAATTCTTATATTGTTTACATCATTATTCATACAACACACACTCTCTTATTCCCTTTGTTTAAGTACTGTGATAATTATAGCAAATATTAGAAATTTGTACAACGAATTATCAGAAAATCGCATAAATGTTTTACTGAATGATTTTAATATTTATATTTTTGCAAATTTTTATAATTAATCATATTAAGAATAATTAATTTATATTAAAAATTTTTTTAAGGAATAACTTTACATCATCATATTTTGAATCTGATAAATCTGGATATTCCACTAAAACTTTTTCCAGCCAATTTGAACTATGACCATCAACATTACGAATAAAATTTTCAATTTCGCCACATTCAACTAAGAATACATTATTTTTATTTAAAAATCGAATTATTTTTTCATAATTTTCATAACATTTTCCTGATGGAATACTTGATTTACCATCTGACTTTAAAAGAGAAAATTTATTTATTTCTTTTAATTCTTCTTTTACTCTATCAAATATTTGCTTACTACTATATTCTCTATATTCGCTAAATATTTTATTAATTTTTGATTGAATATCTTCTAATGATTTTGATTGAATATTATTTTCCTTTTGATATAATTCAATAAACTTAATATGATATTGTTCTATTATTTTATAAAGATTATTATTTGAAGTTAAATTATTTACCAATTCTTTTAATCTTTTTTGTTCATTTATTAAATCTAAATCTGCAATTATAATATAATCTATATGTAACTTATTTAATAAATTCGCAATAATTTTAAATTGATCTTTTCCTCCTAGAGCACAAAAAAGAATATTTTGAGATAAATTTTTATCTAGTGTATCTAAAATTATTGAATAAAACTTACAATCAGTTTCATCTTCGCATAATACTACTTTTCTATAAAACAAACCATTTAATATATTTGTATGTCTTAGCATTCTATTATTTGCTAATTGTTTTAAACAATCATTATCTACTAGATTAAAATAATTAGTATTATCTTCTCTATCAATTTTTATTATTTTAACCCTAGAGGAATTATTTTCTATTAGTCCTTTAATTAAATCTATGTTATGTGTTGAAATAAACACTTGTTTATTATTAGATAATGTGGAAATATTTTGTCCTAATGCTCTTGCTTGGGGAGGATGTAAAAACGTCTCAGGTTCATCTAATAAATAAATAGAATTATTGGAAGTAATAAATGCCGATAATATTCCAACTGCACTTCTTATTCCATCGCCTTGATCACTAAGTTTCTCTAAATTATCAAGTATCATACATGTATCTCTTTTATTAATTGAAATTGCTTTTTCAATATCATCTTTGTTTCCATATTTATATCCTTTTACATAAAAATCTCCGTTGTTTGATTCATAAGTTTCTATCATTTTATTAAAATTATTAAATAGTATTTCGTTTAATTTATTAATCATAATTATATCTTTATTTAATTTTTCATATATTTTAATATTATATCTATAATTATGAATATGTGATAGATCAATTTCTTTTGTTATATTTAGTCTATTTTCAGTTGATAAATAATTAAAAAATGGTTTATATAAATTTTTATTACTTAAACTAGTATCTTCTATATTAACGAAATCATAGTTATTATAATCAATTGATGATGAATTATCTAAAATAACCTTATAACTATTGAAATCGTTTTTGGGATAATTTTTTTCAAAAAAGTTTAATAAATTATCTTTACTGAAATTTTTTTCTTGATATTTAATTTCTTTGATAATAACATTATTTACACTATTAGTATCCATTATATTTGATTTTATTTCTTTTAAAGTTCTACTTTTGCCAACATTATTTGGACCAACAAATACAACTATGTCATTATCATTTAAATCTAACTCAAAATCATTATTAAACTTGATTTTTTCGATTGATATTGATGGAATATTATTCATTTGTTATCTCTCCTTTTAATATTAATTATTATAATAAATTAAAAAATTTGTGTAAATAATAATTAATAAATTTTCTATATTATATTTTAAAAATTAATAAAAACTTTTGTATAAAATGTATTCTAATATTATAATTTGTATTTAATAAAATACAAAATTGTTAAAAAACATATTTTTGTATTATGTATAATACAAAGTTATTAAAATATACATAAATTTATTGTAAAAAATAATTAATATTTTTAGGTTTAAATGACAAATATATACCATTAAAATAAAAAACAGAATAGATTTCTCTATCCTACTTAATAATTTTCTCTATTAACTTGTAATATACACATTAAGGTTATACCTAATAGACCACCTATAATTAGTCCTATAAAAAAGATTGTAAATGTATTCATATATTTCTCCTTTAATATCTATTATTATTATATTTAATTTTTTTGATATTATTTGTCGAAATATAGAATAAAGAAAAAAAGGTTCAATAAAATCTGGTGTGAAGTAAATTTCCATCAAACCATTATAAAATAAGGAAAAAAGTGTGTTTTTAAAA
>CANNTX010000021.1 GCA_947522695.1 uncultured Bacilli bacterium
GTTACAAACATTGAAAAAGAAAGTATAAAAAAAGTTCCAAAATCTTGTAAAGAAATGAATAGTAGAACAAATCTTACCAATGTAGTCGGTAGAGAAAAAGAAATAAGAGACCTAATAAAAGTTTCATGTATACTTGGTAAATCAGTTATCCTTTTAGGTGAAGCAGGAGTTGGTAAAACTGCTATTGTTGATGGTTTAGTAAATGAAATTAACCAAACTAATAAACAATTTCTTAAAGATAAAATAGTTTATGAATTAAATACCGGTAGTTTATTAGCTGGTACAAAATACAGAGGAGAATTTGAAGAAAAGTTAGAAGATGTCATAAAGTTTGCCCAAAAATATAATCAAAATGTTATTTTATTTATTGACGAAATACACACATTATACAATTTAGGAAGAACTGAAGATAGTCCAATAGATGCTATTAATATTTTAAAACCATATATTGAAAAAGGTGAAATAACTATTATTGGTGCAACTACTTATGAAGAATATGATGAAAGTATTGCTAGAGATAAAGCTTTTGCTAGTAGATTAACTATTAATAATGTTAAACCATTAGATAATCGCAACGTTCAATTAATAATTATGAATTATATTTTACTTTTAGAAAGAAAATATAATATAAAAGTCAACTTAACTGAAGCTGAGTTAATTAGTCTTACTGAAGAACTAATAAATGTTACTAAACATCAAGATGCTAGATATAAAATTCTTCCAATAAGAATTATTAAAAGAATAGTAGAATCTGCTTTCGCTGAAGCAATCTATGAAGAACATTCAAAAGTTGAATTAGAAGATTTTATTAGTGCTATTCTAGACAGCAATGAACTAAAATTAAAAGATAAAAAAGAATATGCATTAAGTATAAAAAATAAATTAAATAGTGTTGAACCACAAAATAATAAATTATATGTTTTATATTCTAAATAATTAAGATTAATAATTTAAAAGGTTATGTTATTAATCTTTTTATTTACATTAATTTTCATATGTTATATATTAATGATAGGAAAGGAAAGAGATAGAAATGAAGAATTTTAAAAACATTTTATGGGGAATAATTTTAATAATTATTGGATTAATTTTAGGAGGTAATTCACTAGGATTATTTAATATTAATATCTTTTTTAATGGCTGGTGGACTTTATTTATAATAATTCCTTCATTTATTGGATTAATGACAGATGATGATAAAACCGGAAATGCTATATGGATGGTAATTGGACTATTATTGCTAGCAGGAGCAAATGATGTTATAAACTTTGATTTAATATGGAAAATGATAGTACCTATAATTATTGTTATAGCAGGTTTAAGTTTAATTTTTAAAGATACATTTAATTCTAGTGTCAGCAAATCAATTAAAAAACTTAATTCAAAAATCAATAAAGATGATGGAATTAGTGCTACATTTTCTAATCAAAATATTAAATTAGATGATGAAGAATTTAAAGGAACTAATTTAAATGCCATATTTGGTGGAATAAAACTAGATTTAAGAAATGCAACAATAAAAGATGACGTTGTTATAAATGCTTGTAGTGTTTTTGGTGGAATTGATATTTTAGTACCAGATAGTTATAAAGTAAAAGTAAAATCAAACTCCTTATTTGGCGGAGTTTCCAATAATAAAAGAAGTAAAACAACTGAAAAATCAAAAACAATATTTATAGATGCTAATTGTTTATTTGGAGGAGTAACTATTAAATGACAACCACTCAAAAAATAATTAAATATTTAGCAATTGCTTTCGCATTATTTTTAGTAATAAGCATTTTTTCATGTATCTTTGGATTAAGTCATGAAATAATTGATTCAATAAATAATGATAAAAAAGAAAGTGAATTATTAGAAGAATACACTACAATATCTAAAAATATTAATAGTGTTGAATCATTTAAAATAGATATTTCTAATGATGATATTGAAATTAAAGAAGGAGAAAAGTTTGAAGTTAAAACTAATGATCCTAATGTTAAATTTAATCATGAAAATAGTAAAGTGAAAATTAAGTCAGATAAAACATTTAGTTGGCACATTAATAATTCATCCAGAGGAACTATTGTAATATATCTTCCAAATGAATTTAAGATTAGTGAATTAGATATTGATTTAGGTGCTGGTAAAATAGATATAGATAAAATATTTGTAGAAACATTATTAATGGATTTAGGTGCCGGAACAATGACTGCAAATGAACTAAATGTTTATGGGAAAACAACTATAAATGGCGGAGCTGGTAATATTAATATTAATTCAGGAACAATAAACAATCTTAATTTAAAATTAGGTGCTGGTAATGCTTCTATTCAAAGTGACTTAACTGGATCAAATACTTTAACAACCGGAGTAGGTAAATTAAATTTAAGTCTAAGTCGAAGTAAAGATAATTATAGATTTGATATAAACAAAGGTTTAGGAAACATAACATTAAATGATTTTGATATATCTGAAAATACAATATTAGGTGATGGAGAAACCAAAATAAAAATTAATGGAGCAGTAGGAAATATTATTATAAACACTGCTGAATAATTAATCATATAATAAAGTAAAAGCAAAGATTATAACAATAAAATAAATTGATAATAGGTAACTTTAAATAATCATTCTACAATATAAAGTGACTATATTTATAAAAGTAAATTAGAAATAAAATAAGAGAATAAGATAATAACCAAAATTATAACAAATATTTTTGATTGTTATTACATATTAAAAATCCAAGAGTACATAAAATGTACTTTTTTAATTGAGTTTATTTTTTACTAATGATATACTTTTAGTTAGAGGATGGATATGTGATGAATAATAAAAATAAAATTCTTTTTATAGCGCTAGTTATAACATTCTTGTTTGTCTGCGTTGTAGGGGATATGTTAAGCAATAAAATGATTGAGGTTGTTGAAAGTAAAAGATTAAATATCTTAGCTTCTGCAAGTATGAAACCTTTAGAGAATAAAATATATAAAAAAGGATATGAAATAAATTTTACATATATGGGTGATATTGATATAGTTGATGAATTAAATACCAATGCCAAAAGTTACGATGGAGTATGGATATCTAATTCAATGTGGCTATATATGTTAGAAAATCAATATTTAACAAGTAATTCTAAATCTATTGCAATTAGTCCAATCGTGTTAGGAATTCGTAAAAGTAAAGCTAAATCACTAAATTTAATTGGAAAAGAATTAACTAATGATGATATAGTTACTTTAGTTAAAAATAAAAAAATAAAATATGTTATGCCATCAGTTACAAGTACTAATACAGGTGCTACTGCTTACATCGGCTTTTTAAATTCACTTGCTGGTAATCCAGAAATATTAACTGAAACAATGCTTGATAGCACTAAATTAGTTACGGAACTCAAAAATTTATTTTCTGGTACTTTAAGAGTAAGTGGAGATGAAGAATATCTTAAAGAAATGTTTATAAATAATGATGATTACGAAGCAATTATAACAGATGAAGCATCATTAATAGATATAAATAAAAAATTAATAGATGAAGATAAAGAAGAATTATATTTATTTTATCCTAAAGATGGACTATCAATAAATGATATGACTCTTGCGTTTATTAGTAATGATAAATCTAAAGAAAATGATTTTATAAATTTTCAAAACTTCCTATTAAGTGAAAGTGGACAAGAATTATTGGAAGAAAATGGTTATCGTACTTGGTACGGTGGAGTAAGTAGTAAAGCCAATCCGAAAGTATTTAATCCAGAGTGGGGAATAGATACTGAAAAATATTTAAACGTAACTAATTTTCCATCAAAAAAGGTTATTACAAAAGCAATAAATGTTTATATTGAAAGTTTAAGAAAACCAACTCATGCTGTTTTCTGTTTAGATTATTCAGGAAGTATGTCAGGAGAAGGCATCCAAGAATTAAGAGATGCTATGAACTATATTTTAAATAGTGAAGAAGCATCTAAAGATAGATTACAATTTTCTAAAGGAGACAAAATAACTGTCATAACATTTAGTACAAAAGTAACAAATATTTGGAATACCTTAGAAGGAACAAACACAACTGAATTAATAAATAACATTAACAAATACAGTGTTGGCGGTTCGACCGCATTATATGATGCTGTTCAAAAAGGATTAGAAATATTAAATAAAGAAACTGATGACTATACAACTACAATTATTGCCATGACTGATGGTTATATAAATGAAGGAAGCTTTAATACATTATCAAAATATTATAAAACACTTAATAAAGAAATTCCTGTTTACAGTATTACATTCGGTGATGCTAGTGAAAAACAATTAGATAAAATAGCTAAACTTACCAACGCCAAAATATTTGATGGTAAAGAAAATCTACTTAAAGCCTTTAAAGAAGTAAGGAGCTATAATTAAAATGAAAGTAAAGTATAAAGAAGCTGTATCAGCCGTTGTAGGAAGTTCCTTCTTTGCTGTACCTTATTTAGCACTTTCACTTCCTTTATTACCTTCTGCGTTAATAGGAACCGGTGCATTTATTGCTGGAGAATTATTACTAAGCAGTGACGAAGAAAAACAGTTACCAGCGGAATCAGTTAAAAAGACACTTGATAGGGCTAAAAATGAATCAAAAGATATTTACAATATGCGTAATAAGATCGAAGATGAAGATTTAAAAAAGTACCTAATTAGTATAAGTACTAGTGCTAATAAAATAATAAGTACCATTGAAAAAGAACCTAAAAAAATTAGAAAAATAGCTAACTTTTTCGACTATTATTTACCAGTAACATTAAGCATAATTAAAAGATATGATGAAATAGAAAATCAAAATTTATCATCAAAAGAGATGAAAGAATTTATATCATCCACCAAGTTAATGTTAAAATCAGCTGATGAAGCATTTAATAAAATACTTGAAAGATTGTATCAAAATGATATGATAAATATAGATGCTGACATGAAAGTATTCAATTCAATGCTTAAAGCCGATGGTTATGATGATGAAGAAATTATAAAGGAGGATAACAATGAATAAAAAAATAATTGGAGTAAGTATTTTTATTCTTCTAATAGGAGTTATTGTTGGAATAAAATATTTTAGTGGTAATAAAGATGTTTTAAATTCCAATCTAACAACTATATACGTTGCAACTGGAGGAGGTAAAGAAGATTTTATTTCTGACAAAGAAGTATCAAAGATATTAGCAAAAAAATATAAAATTCAAGTCGTATATGATAATTGGAGTAATGGTAAAACTATTACAAAACCATTAATTAGAGAAAGTGTTAATTTAGGAAATAATGACGTAATAACTAAAATTAAAAATGGCGAAAACATTACCATCAATAGTGATAATGTTAGTAAATATGATGCTTTATTTACATCTGATCAAAGATTTTATGATTATTATAAATTATCACCGGATAAAACTAAAAATGAATCAGATCGTTATTATGTATTAGATGGTGGTTTAACACTTAACACACCAATTGTAATATATAGTTGGAAAGAAGTAGTAAACGCTTTAATTAAAGAAGAAATTGTGACTAATGAAAATGGTGTTTATTATATTACTAATATGAACAAATTAATCGAATATATTTTAGCTGGTAAAAAATGGAAAGATATTGGACTAACAGATCTATATGGAAATATTAATATTGCATCAACTGATCCAGTATCATCATCTCCAGGAGCGACATATTATGGATTATTATTATCTATATTAAGTGGTGGAGAAATAAATGACCAAACACTTGAAGCAAATCTAAAAAAATTAAAAGTATTCTATCAAAAGAGTGGATATATGAACAACACACCAGCGGATCTTTTTGAAAGATATTTAAAAACAGGTATGGGCGGAGAACCAATGATTGTTGATTACGAAAAAAGTATTATTGATTTTGCTAATTCCAATCCATCTGGTTTTAGTCAAGTTAAAGATGATATCGTAGTTTTATATCCTAAACCAACTATTTGGAATTCTCACTGTTTAACAATATTTAGTGAAAATGGTAAAAAATTATTAGAAGCTTTTGAAGATGAAGAAATAAGTCGTATTGCCTGGGAAAAATATGGATTTAGAACAGGTGTTACTGGAACAAGTGTAAGTACAACAGATTTAGGAATAGGTATTCCAAGTAAAATAACAAGTACTGTAACAAGTTTAAAAATGTCATACTATAATGAATTAATAGATTATTTAAGTAAGTAGGAGGAAAAAATGAATTTAGAATTAAAAGTAGAAGACAAATTAAAAGAAGAAAATATTAGTAATTTAACTCAGAATAGTAAAGAAGTAACTGACGAAAAGATTGAAAAATCATTAAATTATGATGAATTATCAGAAAGTGAGAAAAAAGCTGTTGATGAATTTATCACAAAAATTGATGTAATGGATCAAAATATAGTTCTTCAATACGGAGCAAAAGCTCAAAATAAAATTAGTGCTTTTTCTGATACAGTTCTAGAAGATGTTAAAACCAAAGATATTGGAGACACTGGTGATTTACTTGCAAGTTTAGTAGGTGAAATTAAATCATTCAATTCTTCTATCGGAACATCAAAAAAAGGAATCTTTAAATTATTTAACAGTGCTAAGAAAGAAATTAGTACGATTATTGCTAAATATAATAAAATTGAAAAAAATGTTGATGCAATAGAAAGTAATTTAGAAAAAAATAAAGTTACTTTATTAAAAGATATTACTTTATTTGATACAATGTATGATAAAAATTTAGAATATTTTAAAGAAATATCTTTATATATAATAGCTGGCGAAAGAAAATTAGAAGAACTAAAAAATAAAACATTACCAGAAGCAAAAGCAAAATTTGAAGAAACGCATGATCAATTAGATGCCCAAAAAATTCAAGATTTAGAAAATCAAATTAATAGATTCGAAAAGAAAATTTATGATTTAAAAACTACAAGAATTATATCTATTCAAATGGCACCACAAATTAGGTTACTTCAAAATAATGATGCCGAACTAGTAGAAAAAATTCAAAGTTCAATAACTAATACAATCCCATTATGGAAAAATCAAATGGTACTTGCGTTAGGTATAAGCAATTCAAAGAAAGCCTTAGAATCACAACAAGCTGTTTCAAATTTAACTAATGAAATGTTAAAGAAAAATAGTGAAACATTAAAACAAGGCTCAATTGAAGTAGCAAAAGAAGCTGAAAAAGCAATTATTGATATTGAAACTCTTAAGAAAACAAATCAAGATTTAATTGAAACCATCGATAGTGTCATCAAAATTCACGAAGAAGGTCATGCAAAGAGAATGGAAGCAGAAGCAGAACTTGAAAATATCGAAAAGGAATTAAAGAGTAAATTAATTGAAATAAATGTACCAAAAGCATAATATCTATGCTTTTTTCTTAAATAAAGGAGATACAAATGGATAGTAGAAAAATATTAGATGAAGTTTATCGCGATTTTTTTGGAACAGTTAAAGAAGAAAAAATAACTACTAATAAAGAAATAGAAATCAACAGTATAGAAGAATTACTTATTGATGAAGACTCAAAAGAATTACTAAAAAAAATAATTACCTACATGAAAAACTATAATAATGGAGTATACATAAATTTTAATATTTTATTATATGGTAACAACAAAGAAACATTAAATGCTATAATCAATTTATTAAAAAGCGTAAGTAATAATTATTTAATAAATACAAACATAACTAATATTTCTTTAACTGATATAGACAATATTAATAAAATTAAAGATTATTATAAATCAGGTATTTTAATAATTAGTGATTTTAATAGTTTAAGTGGCAAAGATGCTACCAAGTTAATTAATGTTTTAAAAGATAATAGTACACATAAAAATATCGTTATATTAAATGATACAGAATCAATTTTAAAAGAATTTATTAAAAATGATAATGATTTGGAAAATAGCTACTTTACCTATTCTATAAAAGAAATATTGCCAAATACTAAATATATTATGGCTGATATTAAAAAAAGTATCAATATTGATAATTTAACTGATATTGAAAAATATATAAGTGATACTTTCTTAAATAGTAACCTAGATTATCCTACATATCGTGATAATTTAATAAAATATATTGCGTTCAATAATAAATTGCCAGAAGTTAGTAAGCCTAAAAAAATAGAAGATATTTTAAAAGAATTAAATGCTCTAATTGGTTTAGATATTATAAAAAAATCTATAAATGAATTAATTGATTTAATAAGTTTAAAAAACAAAACTGAAGGTAAAGTTAAGATAAATGATGTTAATTTACACATGGTATTTTTAGGTAATCCTGGAACCGGAAAAACAACAGTTGCTAGACTTCTTGCCGAAATATTTTACGATTTAAAATATATTAAATATAATAAACTTGTTGAAGTTTCAGCCAAAGATTTGATAGGCGAATATGTTGGCCAAACAGGACCAAAAACAAATGAAGTAATAAATAAAGCAATGGGCGGAGTACTATTTATTGATGAAGCCTATACATTATATAGTAAAAATAATAGTTATAATGAAGAAGCAATCGCTACATTAATAAAAGCAATGGAAGACCATCGAAACGAATTTATTGTCATATTTGCCGGATATACTAAAGAGATGACACCATTTTTAAATTCTAATTCAGGTATTAAATCACGTATAGGCTACACATTCGAATTTCCTGATTATACCAGTGCTGAATTATTAGAAATATTCAAATTATTTGTAAAAAAATCTAATTTCAAAATTGAAGATAAAGCATTAATCAAAGTAAAAAACATTTTTGAAAAACATCTTAATGACGATAATTTTGGCAATGCTAGATTCGCAAGAAATTTATATGAAAAATGTGTTATAAATCATGCTACGAATTGCAAAGACATAGTAAATGACAATAGACTTAAAACCTTAACAGAAGAAGATATAATAGATATCTAAAAGCATCCAAATTTAATAAAATATCTAATAAAAATAATTGAATTTATATGCAATTTATGTTATATTAAATCCCTTGAAAAAAGAGGAATTTTTTATGGAAATAAGAGAAAATTTTATAGATAAAAATGGAATATTATATCCAAATGTTCGAGAAATAGCGTTTACTAGAGATAATTTATTTGGTAATTTAGGAACATTAGTTAATGAAACAAAACGTGAAGCAAATGATTATTTTGCTAAGAAAAGTGCTATGCAAATAGATGATGAAGGAGTATATATTTATAAATCAAATTATAATTCAGATAATGCTTTAAGAGTCTATAAATGTTTGCTAGATCCTAACTTTAATGGCTGCCGTGATGAAATATTTATATCAAAATTGCAAAGTATTCAGCCTTCAATAAGCATGACATCATTTCCTATTGGAGTAGTTACTTTAGATGGAAACATTATAGGTCAAGAAATAATTTATTATGAAAATTTCAAACAATTATATGAAATAAAAAATGAAGTGTCATTAAAGGATTTATTATTAATATATCGTAAATGTTTAACGATTTTATCAGAACTTCATAAAGAAGGAATCGTCTACATAGACATTCATGCCAAAAACTTTTTAGTAAGTGAAAACTTAGATGTAAAATTAATCGATTTTGAACAAGATCTAGTTAAATTTGATGATGAACAGTCCTTAAAAATTAGTTTACAAAATTTTTATAATATGATTAATTTACTAAATAAAAAAATAAATATTCCCATTCATTATTCTGAACCTGAAACATTAGATGAAGCCCATCAAAATTTAGATGATTTAGTAAAAAAGCTTAAATAAATATCCAATAACTGGATGTTTTTAAATTGTATAAAAAACCACAATAATAATGGTGATAATATATGAAAAAATATATAATTTTACTACTAATTTTGTTGTTACCTTTTAATGTTTTAGCCTATTCAGACAAAATTATTCCTGGAGGTGACACTTTAGGAATTGAAGTTAAAAATAAAGGTGTAATAATAGTTGGATTTTACAGGGTTAAAAGTAAATTAAATAAAAATAATTTAAAAGTAGGAGATACCATTTTAAAAATAAATAATGAAGAAGTTACTTCTATTGATAATATGATAAAGCTAATTGAAAAAAATATTAATGATAATAAGGTAAAAATTACTATTAAAAGGGAAGATAAAGTATTTGAAAAAGAAATCGAAATAGATAAAGTTGATGGCATATATAAAACTGGATTATATGTTAAAGATAATATTATTGGTATTGGAACACTTTCATATATAGATCCTGAAACTAAAATATATGGGGCATTAGGACACGAAATAATTGAAAGTACAACTAATAAATTAATTGAGGTTAAAACCGGCAAAATTTTTAAAACGTCAATTACAAGTATTGATAAATCTGTTAAAGGACTAGCTGGAACTAAAAACGCTAAA
Organism: uncultured Bacilli bacterium; assembly: GCA_947522695.1. Lineage (GTDB taxonomy): Bacteria > Bacillota_I > Bacilli_A > RF39 > UBA660 > CAG-533. The sequence continues at coordinate 10,351 of CANNTX010000021.1, forward strand.
TTTTTTAGTAATATAAATTATGGAACAATTATAAGTAACACTAATAAGGGAATATACGGAATTTATGATTACGATATAGCAAGTAAACAAACTTTAGAAGTAGGAAACTATAAAGATATTAAATTAGGAACAGCCACAATAAGAACTGTAGTTAATGGTGAAAAAATCGAAAATTTTGATATTGAAATAGATAGGGTTAATAATAATGATATAAAAAATATTCATTTTAAGATTACAAGCCCAGAATTAATTGATAAAACTGGTGGAGTAGTTCAAGGTATGAGTGGTTCTCCTATAATTCAAGATAATAAAATTATTGGAGCTGTAACTCACGTTGTTATAGATAATCCCTTAACAGGTTATGGCATCCTAATTACTAACATGTTAGAGGAAGGTGAAAAAGTTTTAAATTATTCTAATAATTAACTTTATATTATAATTTAAATGTGATAAAATTTTTATAGTATAGAGAAGGAGTATTTATGAACGTTTACAATATGAGTGAGGAAAGTATTCAAAAATTAGCATCTGATTTTAATAACAGTAGAATAGGTAGAAAAATATGGCTATTTTCAATGATTCCCCAAGTAGTAGGTTTCTTTGATATTTTAGTATATTTAGTAATGATGTTGTATGGTGTATCTCATCCTGAAATTAAAGAAGTTGTTGGAAGTTATATTTTAGCTACTGTTGTAATTTTAGGTATTGCAGTAATATCATATGGATTTGCCAAAATGATGTACTGGAAACAAGTTGTTTCATATGCTAATGAATTAAGTAAAATTGAAATGATGAAAAAAGAGTTAGAAACAAAAGTTAAAAAAACAAAAGATAAAATATCAAAAGACATTAAAAAGAAAACTAACTCAGTTAAAAAGACTGTTAGAGCTGCTAAGAATAAGAAGTAGAATAATGCTTCTTTTTTTGTTATACTTATTTTGTGATGAATTGTGAAATATAAAGTTAAAGATCGATTAAATAATCAAATAATTATTAAAGAAAGTAAAATTAATGTATTTTTATATACAACTAAGTTAGGACGTATTCTTCTAAAAATAATCGTATTACCATTTATAAGTAAAATAGCTGGTTTATATCAAAACTCTATTTTTTCTAAAAACATGATACCTAAATTTATTAAAAATAATCATATTAATATGAATGATTATGAAAAGAAAGATTATAAATCATTTAATGATTTCTTTACTAGAAAAATAAAAGAAGGTAAAAGAAAAATTAATGATGACAAATATAACTTAATAAGTCCATGTGATGCGAAGTTAAAAGTATATAAACTTACTAAAAATTTAGTGTTTAATATTAAGAATTCAAAATATACTTTAAATGATTTAATAGATTCTAATATTAAATTAGATATGGATAACGCTTATGCTCTCGTGTTTCGTTTATGTGTGGATGATTATCATAGATATTCTTATATAGATTCAGGTTATCAAGAAGAAAATAACCACATTAAAGGTGTCTTACATACAGTTAGACCAATTGCTACCAATAATTTAAATGTCTTTACTCAAAACGAAAGAGAGTGGACAACACTTCATACCGAGACCTTTGGAGATGTAATCGAAATTGAAGTAGGTGCATTAATGGTAGGTAAAATAGTTAACGAACATAGTAATTATGAATTTAAAAAAGGTGAAGAAAAAGGCTATTTTAAGTTTGGAGCATCAACTATAATCTTAATAATTAATAATATTGATATTGATGATGATATCTTACTTAATAGTTCAAATGACATCGAAACAATTGTTAAATTAGGAGAAAAAATTGGTAGAAAATGTTAAAACAATTAAAAAGCAAAGAAAAATAGTTTGAATTAGTATAATTCGTGTGTTATAATACTTTCGTTAGGTGAAAAAAAGGAGGAATAAAAATGGCAAAGAAAAATGAAAATCGTGAACCAATTGCGTTAAAATGTACAGTTTGTGGTCATTATACTAGACCATCTGAAAAGAATAAAGCAAACACTCCAGATAAATTAGAAATAAAAAAATTCTGTAATAATTGTCGTAAAATACAAGTTTTTAAAGAAAGCAAATAATTAAGAAGGTAAGGAAATAAAGTTATGAATGTAAATATTAATGATATTAAAAATGGTATGACTTTAATATTAGAAGGTAAGTTAGTAACTGTTGTTGATTTTCAACATGTTAAACCAGGTAAAGGACCTGCTTTTGTTAGAATTAAATATCGTGATTTAAGAACAGGATCTACTATTGAAGATACTTTTAATACTAACTTAAAATTAGAAAAAGCTCATGTTGAAAAAATGCAAATGCAATTCTTATACAAAGAAAATGATAACTATGTATTCATGAATACTAATGATTATTCTCAAATGGAGGTTTCATCTTCAATTATTGGTGATGATGCTAAATTCTTAAAAGAAGGATTAGTTATTGAAATTCAAATGTATGAAGGAGAAATTCTTGGAATTGTTCTTCCTGAAAAAATTGATTACAAAGTTACTGAAACAACTGATGCTGTTAAAGGAAATACAACTAATAATGCTATGAAAGATGCTACAATAGAATCAGGTTATACAATTAAAGTTCCTATGTTCATTTCAGAAGGAGAAACAATAATTGTATCAACTAAAGATGGAAAGTATGTATCTCGTGCATAAATAATTATTCTCACTGTATGTGAGATTTTTTGTTTAAATGGTAAAAAAGAAAAATATGTATAAAAAATTTATTGTGCCATTTAAAATTAAGTGATATAATAATCTTGATTTGAAGGGAGGGAATAGAAAATGACTAAGGTAGTTGCTAGATCTGGTGAAGAAACTGATAAATTAATCAAAAGATTTATTGTTAGTGTTAACCGTAGCGGAGTCCCTTCAGAAATGAAAAAACATAGAGTATATGAAAAACCGGGAGTTCGTAGAAAAAATAAAGAAAAAGAAATGTTAAAAAATTTCCGTAAGAAAAATCGTAATAGAAAATAGGTTGATATTATGTTTGAAAAAATTACAAAAGATTTAACCGAAGCTATGAAAGCTAAAGATACATTTAGAACATCAGTATTAAGAATGCTTAAAAGTGCACTAAAAAATGAAGAAATTAATAAAAAAAGTCCATTAACAGATGATGAAGTTTTATCTATAATAAAAAAACAAGTTAAAACTAGAAAAGATTCAATGAATGAATATATTAGTTATAATCGTATGGATTTAGCTGATTCATTACAAAAAGAAATAGATATTTTAAATGAGTATTTACCAGAAGAATTATCTGATGAAGAATTAGAAAAAATAGTTAATGAAACAATTACAAAAGTAAATGCTGAAAGCATTAAACAAATGGGATTAGTTATTAAAACTATTTCTAGTGAATATGGTGCTAGATGTGATATGGCTAAAGTTAGTAAATTAGTTAAAGAAAAATTATCATAGGTTGCAAGATTTGCAACTTTTTTATTTTATATTAAAATATATTGACAAACGTATGTATGCTATATATAATATTAATTACAACTTTAAAAAAGAATAGTTAATAAAAATAAAATAATTAATAATTAGAGGTATTATTTCAAATAACGACAAAATAATCATAAATATAGTCGTATATTAATTATGGTGATAATAAATGAAAAAAATAATACCTTATTTACTAGCATTAATTTTAGGATACCTAATAGCTAACTTAATATTTGATTATCAAAATATTAAAATGACTGGCTTTCAATTAGGTGTTTATAAAGATATTGCATTAGCAAAAGAATATAATAAAAAATATCCCTCCTCTATACTAATCAAAGACGATGACGTCTACAGATTATATTACAGTATTCTTTCTAATGATGATGCTATTGCTAAAATGGAAGAATATCTTAATAAAAATAAAATAGCTTATTATAAGAAAGAAATAATTGTTAATGATAATGGTTTAATTAAAGCTTTAAACAAGTATGAAAAAAGTATGATAAACGTTAGTGATGATGCCTTTAAGGCTATAAATGAAGTTATAATGGAAAGTTATGGAGGAGAAATATGAAGTTAAAAGAAATACCAAAGAATGAGCGACCTAGAGAAAGATTAATAAAATATGGTGCTGAAAATTTATCTAATGAAGATCTAATTTCGATTATACTTGGAACAGGTACTAAAGATATAAACGTAAGAGAACTTAGTATTAAAATATTAAATCAAATAAAAAGTTTAAATGATTTAAGTAATCTAACCGTAAAAGAATTGACATCAATTAAAGGAATTGGAGAAGCAAAAGCAATAAATTTAATAGCAGCTATTGAATTAGGTAAAAGAGTTGACAATTTAATTATCGATAATAAAATATCCCTTAATAATAGTGAAAAAGTAAACAAATACTTTTCTAATTTAATTGTAAAATCTAAGCAAGAAGAATTATTGGTTATACTAGTTAATAATTTGAAGAAAATGATTGATTATAAAATAATGTTTAAGGGTACTGATAATTCAAGTTTAGTAAGTATTAAAGAAATACTTAATTATGCAATAACTAACCACGCATCAGGAATAATTATAATGCATAACCATCCATCAGGTAATCCAGAGCCATCAAATGCAGATAAACTATTAACTAACAAATTACTTGCTTCATCAAACATAGTTGAAATACCATTATTAGACCATATTATAACCTGTGGAAAATCTTATTATAGTTTCCTAGAAGGTGAAATATTATATGAAAAATAATAAATATATATTTTTAGTAATAATATTTTTAGTAATAATATCTCGTAATAGTTTAGTTAATTTAATAAATAATACTTTAAAGTCTTTTTTTATAAAAGATAATAATATAGAAATAAATTATTTAAACAGCGAGATAAATAGATTAAAAAATGAATATAATAGCTTACTAGATTTTAAAAATAATATTAACATAAATGAAAATTACTATATATCTAATATTTATAAAAATAATTATAGTTTTGATAAATTAATTATTAATGGCACAAATTATAATATTAATGATGAAGTATTAAATAATGATGGTTTAATTGGTTTTATATCCAAAATTAGTGATAAGTATTCAGAAATTAAATATATTTACAATTCTAGAGTTCCAGTTAAAATAAATAATGAATATGGCAAAATAATTGGTAGTGATATAGATAATAATTTAATTGTTAGTGAAGTAGAAAACGTGAATATAAATGACAAAGTTTATAGTGTTAATAATTCTTATATTGGTAAAGTTATTAAAATAGATAATAATAATTTAAATAAAAAATTAACCATTAAAACTATTGATTTAAGTAATATTAATTATGTTTTAATTAGAAGTATTTAATATGATAATAGATTTTATATCTCTTAATTGTTTTAATATTTATTTATTATCTATTATACTATTTCTTTTTTGTTTAAATGATAAAACATTATACTATATTCTAATTATCGATTTAATAATAAATGGAATCCCATTTGTTACAATTATAATGACACTATTATATTTATTTAATAAAAATGTATTTAAATATTTAAATAATAATTTTATAAACCAATATGTTTTTTTGATAATATATTACTTTATATTTTCTATTATTTTATATAGTGTCTTTAATAAATTTAATTTATATATAATTAAATATTTAATAAATAATTTGCCATACAATTTAATATATTATTATATAGGATTAAAAATATTAAATAAGAAAGTGGAATAAAATGAATAAGAAAAAATATGTAAAATCACTTTTTATTAGAGTATTATTAAGTATATTATTGTTTTTGGTAGTTGGTATTCTTATTAATCGAAGTGATAAATTTTTATTATTTTACAAAAACAATGTTTACGATAAAAACTTGAAATTTAGTAAATTAAGTACTGCTATTAATAAAATTTTTGGCAAAACATTACTTGTTGATGAAAATGTTACAGCAGTAAATAAAGAAATAAAGTATGCCTCATTTAATGCCTATAAAGATGGGGCAGTGTTAAATGATATTAATAATGTTTATCCCTTTAAAAGTGGTATCGTAGTTTTTATAGGTGAAAAAGAAGACTACGGAAATACTGTAATTATTCAAGGAATGGATGGTATAGATTATTGGTATGGGAACATAACTAATTTAGGTGTAAAGCTCTATGATTACGTTGAAACTAAAAATATAATTGGTCAAGCCAAAGACAATAAACTATATGTGTTATTTATGAAAGATAATAAAATTTTAGATTATAATGATTATTTATAATTTAGAAATATTATCTTTTTATTTTGAATAAATTATTATATGAAAATAGATATTCATCCTTTAACAATCGTTTTAGCCTTATTATTGTTTTTATGTGGTCGTTTTAACTATTTCTTTATAATAGCATCTATTATTCTTATTCATGATTTAGGCCATTTAATAACTATGAAAATATTTAAAATAAATGTATCTAAACTTATCATTTTACCATTTGGAAGTTTAATTGAAAGTAACATAAAATATAATGAAAAAACTATAATTAAATTTTTAATAGCTATTTCTGGAGTAATATTTCAATTTATATTATTTTTTATTGTAAATTTATTATTTAAATATAATTTAATAAATACAATTTCATTAGATATATTTAATAAATATAACAAATTTATAATTATATTTAATCTTTTACCAATTATACCCTTAGATGGATCTAAAATATTAGAAGCATTGCTAGAAAGCATTATCCCTTTTAAAATAATTATATATATAAAATGCATAATTAGTATTATAAGCATAGTTATATTAACATTCTACTTAAAATTATCCTTAGATTTAATAAACATATTGTTTATAAGTCTTTTTAAAACTTATGAAGAATTATTAAATATCAATATTATATATAACAAATTTTTGTTAGAAAGATACTTATATAAAGCAAATTTTAAAAAAGTGAAATATATTAAATCAATTAAACAAATTTACAAAAACAAAATAAATTTTATAAATAATGTTAATGAAATTAAAGTTTTAGAAAAAATTTTCAAATAAAAAAAGTAAAATGAACTTTTTTTGGCTATATATATAAGTAGAAGGAGGTAATTATGGAAAAAATATCATATTATAAAAAATATTTAATTTTAGTGTTCTGTTTGCTATTTTTAGCAGCATTTACTATTGCTTTTTTTAAATTAAACAATGAAGAAACAGAAGTAGAAGATAATTTAGTTATCAATAATGAAATAACAACTAAAGAAATAGCAAAACAAGATGAAGTTAAATTATATTTTGATATTAAAGGTAGTGTTAAAAAACCAGGTGTATATGAGTTTACTCTAGGTGATAAAATTATTGATGCTATTAATAAAGCCGGTGGTTTAACTAAAACTGCAACTACAAATAACTTAAATCTTAGTAAAAAGTTAACTAATGAAATGGTTATTTATGTGTTTAGTAAAAATGAGTTAACAACTACAAAAGCTTTAGAGCCAGTAAGTAATGCTTCAGAGTGCAAATGTGAAACTATTGAAGTTAATAACTGTGTTGATAAAAATACTACTAATGAATCAACGAATAATGAAACATCTAAAATCAATATCAATACTGATAATAAAGAAAGACTTATGACTATAAGTGGTATTGGTTCAAGTAAAGCAGATGCTATAATTGAATATCGTACTAAAAATGGTAATTTTAAAACCACTGAAGATATTATGAACGTAAGTGGAATTAGTAAAACAATCTATGACAAGATTAAAGATACTATTACAGTCTAATGTAATATATTATTGTCTATTAATAGTTACCATTTTATATGTTGGTATTAAAGTAATGATAGGCTATACCAGTAAGATTAATGTAAATGAAGATTTTACTGGTATAGTAACTACCATAATTAAAAAAGAAAACTCCTTTAAATTAACTATCAAAAGTAAAGAAAAATTAATAGTCTATATAAATAATATTGATAATCTCGAATTAGGCGATAAAGTAGTTGTAAGAGGGGAATATGTTCTACCTAAAAAAGCAACTATTCCTAACAATTTTGACTATCAAAAATATTTATATAACAATCATATATTTTATATAATGTACGCAAAAGAATTAAAAATATTAAAAAAGAATCAAAATATAATATATGAAATTAAAAAATATATTTTAAATAAAACAAATAATTATAAAAATAAAGGTTATTTAAATGCCTTTATAATTGGTGATAAAACCGATTTAGAATTTTATGAAACATATCAAAATAATGGGATAAGTCATCTATTTGCCTTAAGTGGTATGCATATTAGTATGCTTTCACTAATAATTTATAAATTAGTTAATAGATTTAAACATAAAGATCTAATAGTTATTATATTTCTATTATTTTATGTAACTTTAACTAACTTTTCAGCAAGTATCTTAAGAACAATAATCTTTTTTATTATTCTTAAATTAAATAAGAAACTAGATTTAAATATAAGTACTAAAAACGCCCTATTATTAACGTTATCTATAATAATGATTTATAACCCCTTAATTGTTTTTGATATAGGTTTCCAGTACTCAGGCTTAGTTACATTTGGCTTAATAGTAAGCTCTAAATATTATAAAAAGAATTATTTTTACAATCTATTTATAACTTCATTTATAGCCCTTTTATTTAGTTTACCAATAACCCTTTACAATAATTATGAATTAAACTTATTATCTATTTTAAATAATTTAATAAATGTTCCCTTAATCACATTTATTATTTATCCTTTAAGCTTATTAACATTTATTTTAAAATTTTTAGAACCTATCTATAATTTAACCATAAATTTATTAGAGTTTATTAATAATATAAGTAGCCTATTTTCTTTAAATGTAATTGTACCTAAAGTTCATATTATTTTTTATTTAATTTATTATCTTTTCATTTATTTGTACATTCAATCTAACAATAAGAAATTTATTTTAGTAGCTTGTTTATATCTTCTATCATTTAAATTAAAACCATTTATAGATCACAATAACTATGTTTATTATCTAGATGTCGGTCAAGGCGATTCATCTTTAGTTATATATAATGATGAGGTTATAATAATTGACACTGGCGGCATAAGTAATTATTTTGTTAGTTCAGGAAGTATTAAACTTTTGAAGTCACTAGGTTATTCTCATATAGATTATCTAATTCTAACTCATGGAGACTTTGATCATATGGGAGATAGTATTTATTTAATAAATAATTATAAAGTGAAAAATGTAGTATTTAATTGCGGAGAGTTTAATGAATTAGAAAAAGAATTAATCAAAGTATTAGATAAAAAGAAAATAAAATATCACTCATGCATTAAAGAATTAAATATAGATAATAACAAACTATATTTTTTACAAACAAAAGAATATGATAATGAAAATGATAATTCAAATGTTATTTATACTGAACTTGATGGTTATAAGTTTATGTTTATGGGAGACGCTGGAGTAGAAAAAGAGAAAGACATATTAAATAAATATAATATAACAAGTATTGATATATTAAAAATTGGACACCATGGAAGTAAAACAAGTAGTAGTAAAGAATTTATAAATGAAATAAATCCAAATTATTCTATTATTAGTGTTGGAAAGAATAATAGGTATGGTCATCCAAATAAGGAAGTATTAAATAATCTAGATCATTCAAAAATATATAGAACAGATGAGGACGGAAGTATTATATTTAAGATTAAAAATAATAAATTGAAAATTGAGACTTGTAGTACGTGGAAAGGAGTAATATGATAGACGAAATAGACAAAACATATCAACAAATAGAAAACAAGATATTAAATCATGAAATATATCAAAATGTAAAAGATTATTCAAAAGCAAA
>CANNTX010000022.1 GCA_947522695.1 uncultured Bacilli bacterium
CCTAATGTTTCAATAAATATTTTCATAACATCACCTTTTTATTTTTTATATATTTTTAATTTTGGCATTGTTGTATATGTTAAACTTTCATTATTTTCTTCATAATTATGACTATTCTCTTTACCCAAATAATCTGTTTCTAAAATACCATTTAGAAGTTCCACATCATATTCATATTGTCTATTTATATAAATATTTTTAATATTTCTATCTATTTCATTATTTAAATCAGTTATATTTTCGGATATATTATTTGTTTTTGTTAAATCATTATACTCATTTAAAACTTTTCTAGCATTAACATAATTATTTATCTGATTTATTACATTTATTGATAATAAAGAACTGCCAATTAAGTAAGTCAACATAGGTGGAATTGATAGTAAGTTATAATAATGTGAGCTTAATATTGTAAATAACACTATTAAAGGACTACTTATAAGTAATTTTTTAATTATATTTTTTAAAGAATATTCCTTTTTTATTTCTAAAATACTTTTCTTTTTAGATGCTTCATTAATATTATTAATACTATTATTTATTACATCTTCATATTTTTCTATATCTAAGTCATTATTTGAAAATGAAAAATAATGTTCAATATTAAATTTAGGCATTCCATTATCATTATCATATTTTTTATTTAATAATTCTAATTCGCTATCAATCAATTTATCTTTACATACTTCTTTATTATATGATATTAAACTATTTAGTTGGTTCTTGATATGATTTATTTTATGGGAATATATTTTTCTTAATATGTTTTTTTGAATTATATAGCTTAATGTTCCTACAATTAAATATGCTATTATAGATGATTTAAATGTTAAAAAATAATTAAATGGTAATAATAAAGATATTATGACAGTTAATATAAAACTACAATTTAATGGATTAATTTTATTTAATATCTTTTGATTTCTTAAATTCTTTTGGTAATGTAAAATTTTATTTTGAACATTTGTTTTTTCTTTTCTTTTTTCTTCTATCATTAAATTTATTTTATTTTTATTCATATTAAAATCCCCTTACCAAAATATTAAAATTGCTAATGAAAATATTATCATAAATATATAAAAAAAGCAAACTAACTTAGCTTGCTTTGTAAATCTTTTAATACTTTTAAAAACTCTTCTTCTTTTTCATAATCTATCAATTTAACTTCAATTTTGGGATCAATAATTTTTATTTTGCCAGTACCTTCTAAATCTATTTTTTTAATATCTAAATCTGGTTCGGTATTAGAAAAATTATCATCATAAGTAACCACGTTCATTTCTCTAGTTTTAACAAGTTCATCATAACTTATAATGGCATTATTTTCTTGTTCTTCTTCATAACTTGTTAATTTAATGTTTGGTGTTGCTGGTTTGTAATTTTCTTCTAAATTCTTGGTAACTTTACTAATATCAAATTTTTCTTCTTTTTTCTTTGGTAATTCTTCAGGTTCTGTTTTAAGTAAATAAATAATATAAATAAATAAAACGATTAATAAAAATGTACCTATAAAGAAGAAATAATCTCCCATACTAAGTGAATACATAAAACCAAATAAATCTTTTAATGTTTCTTTCATAATAAACTCCAGTTTCTAAATATTATATATTTTCTTTTATAAGAGTGCAATACTTAAAATCATACTAAATAAATTATTTAAAGCATGAATAAATATTACAAACCAAATATTTTCTGTTTCAGTATAAATATATGCTAGATAAAAGCCCATTGTAACATATGTAATTGAATAAATAAGCGCTTGAGATGTTGGTAAATCGGTTGGAAATATATGCATCATTCCAAAGAATAAACCACTTACTAGAATAAATAAATATTTATTATTAAACACTTTTCTAATTGATAATCTAAAAATTCCTTCTTCAACAAATGGGGCTAATATACATGTATTTATTATCATTAATAGAGGTTCAGCACTAACAAGTTTCATTACAGCTTCTTGATTTTCGCTTTCACCTAATGTAAAGTTTAAAGCAAAGGAAAGAATAGATGAAACTAATGCAGTTCCTATTTTTAATGCTATAAATAATGCAAAATAACTTATTATTTTTCTAATATTATCTTTGACATTCAACTTAAATATTTTATAATCTTTTTTAAATTCTTTATTGTATAGAAGCATCACTACTACAAATAGTATTAGTTCTATTAACACATTAAAGTAAGTGTAATCTTTATAATTAAAAGTATTATAATTGATTCCTACTAAATTAAATAGCAACACAACTAAATAATTTAAGTTAAAAAATAATATAAAACATAATAATAATTTTAATAAATATTTGATATCTTTCTTCATATTAACCTCACAAAAATCTTCTCATTAATATGCTCGTAAATAATTCATATAAAGTATATGAAACTATACTATAGCCTATATTATTATTCTTTTTATATATAAAACTTAGTATATTAAATAATAAATAATAAGGTATCATATTAATTAGTATATATCCAATTGATGCATTAAAATGACACATAACATATATTGCATATAAAGAGTATAATAATCCACTAAAGAACATTCCAGTCTTTTTGGAACACATATTATTTATTCCTAAAACAAATACGACTACTTTAATAAATGGAACTATAATAATGTCTTTAATAATCATTACTATTAAATCAAAACTAAATTGATAATCAAAAATATTGATAAAACTTAATCCTTCATAAGTTATATTAAATCCTTTAGCTAATGCAGCAACTAAATAATTTATAATCATCATGGCAATAAATAAAACGATAAAACAAATAATACTATAAAAGATATTGGTTGTTAATTTGTGCTTATATTTAGCAAATGCGGCTGTAATTTCACTTTTATAAATTATAAATATGATTATAAATATTAGAATATAAACAATTAATGAAACAATACTTTTACTATTAATACTTAATTTAAGTAAATCTAATAACTTATAAAAATATTCTTCAGTAAATGTAATAACTAGTACACTTAATATTAATTTGATTAAATTTACTAAAAAATCTTTCATTTTTACCACCTAAAATTATTATATTATACTTTACATTACATTACACTTATTAAATGTAAAGAAATGTAAATTTTTACAAATTGTTTACATTAGATTTTAAGATGGTATAAATCTTTCCATTTTTATAAAAGGCATAGAATATATCTTCTAGGTTAATATTTTGTTTTCTTAAATATAATTTAATCCATATTTTGGTTTTACGAATATTTTTTAAGGTATTTTCTTGAATAACTCCATCAACTATAATTGGTGCAGGATAGGCAGAATCAGTTTTGAATAAATTATATTTAAAAATACTAAGTTTGCCATTACTTTCTAAAAAAGCATATTCGACATCTTCAATTGATTTAATTGATGCTTGTCTTAAACTGACTAATAAATCGTCTAGACTATATCTTTGTTTAATCATTTCTTTGTAATTTATAACTCCATGATTAATAATTACTGATGGCTTGGAAGTGAAGACTTGTCTAAACCATCTTGATTTAGTTGAAAGGTAAGCAAGTGCTACTTCAATTACTACTAATAAACTTATAGGAGTAATTGTGAGCATTATTGATTTATCGATGTTTTCAATGCTTATTGCAACTAATTCAGCTATTAAGATTGATACAATTAAATCGACTATTCCTAATTGACCTACTTCTCTTTTTCCCATAATTCGGTAAGCAAACGTAACAAAAAAATAAAAGAATAATGTTCGTAATACAGTTGTTAACAATTCCATATCATCACCAACTATATTATGGGTTATATTCTTTTATTTTAATCATTATAAATCATATTTAATATTTTTATTTTGAATAATTTCTTTTATTTTGCTTAAAAATTCATCTTTATCTAAAGTAATATTTTCGGTTGTACCATGAAGTCTAACTGTTACAGTATTAGCATCTCTTTCTTTATCACCAATAATTATTGTGTATGGTACTTTCTTAGTTTGACTTTCTCTCATTTTATATGTTAGTTTCTCATTTCGATCATCTAATTTTACACGGATGTTTGCTTCTACTAACATTTTTTCTATTTCCTTAGCGTATTCTAAATGATATTCATTGTTAACGGGAATAATATTAACTTGTACTGGAGCAAGCCAAACAGGAAGTGCCCCTTTAGTTTCTTCTAGGATATAAGCCATAAAACGATCAAGTGAGCCTAATATTGCACGATGTAATACGACAGGAGTTTTTCTTTCACCATTTTCATCAATATATTTTAGATTAAATTTAGCTGGTAAACAGAAGTCTAATTGACAAGTTGATAATGTATATTCTGCTCCAACTGCTGGTTTAACGTTAACATCTAACTTAGGTCCGTAAAAGGCAGCTTCTCCAATTTCTTCAGTATATTTAATACCTAACTCATTTAAAACTTCTCTAAGTTCATTTTCAGCCTTATTCCACATTTCATCATCTGGATGATACTTTTCTTTATCTTCAGGATCTCTTAAAGATAATACACAACGATAATCTTTAATACCAAAATCTTTATAAACATCAAATATTAAATCAACAACACTCTTAAATTCAGATTTAATTTGATCAGGTGTTACAAAAAGATGAGCATCATTTTGACAAAAGTGTCTTCCTCTTTCAATACCTTTAACTGCTCCACTTGCTTCATATCTAAAGTCATGAGCAATTTCACCAATACGAATTGGTAAATCTTTATAAGAATGTAATTTATTAGAATAAATCATCATATGATGAGGACAATTCATTGGTCTTAATACGAATGCTTCACCGTCAAGTTCCATAGCTGGAAACATATTTTCTTTATAATGATCCCAGTGTCCGCTTGTCTTGTATAGTTCTACATTACCAACACATGGTGTAAGTACATGTAAATATCCTAATTTTCTTTCTTTTTCTTTAATATAATTTTCAAGTTCTTGCCAAATAATATATCCATTAGGTAAAAACATTGGAAGTCCTCTACCAACTAAATCATCAGACATAAATAAATCTAAATCTTTACCTATTTTACGATGATCTCTTTCTTCAGCATCCTTAAGTTCTTGCATGTAATTATCAAGTTCTTCTTCTGTTGGAAAGCATACTCCATAAATTCTTTGAAGCATTTGGTTTTTAGAATCGCCTTTCCAATAAGCACCACTAACTTTTAATAATTTAAAATGTTTAAGTAATTTAACAGTTTCAACATGTGGTCCACGGCAAAGGTCAGTAAAATCTCCTTGTGTATACATACTTATTACAGTATTATCTTCGTCCATACGAGTGATTAAATCTATTTTATATGGATCATCTTTAAATTTTTCTAATGCTTCTTGTTTAGTAATTTCTTCTCTAACAATTCTTTTACCATCTTTAGCTATTTTTTTCATTTCTTTTTCAATAACTGGTAAATCTTCATTTGTTAATGTTACATCGCCTAAATCAATATCGTAGTAGAATCCACTTTCTACAACTGGTCCAACCCAAAACTTTGCATTTGGATATAAATGTTTAACAGCTTGAGCAAGTAAATGAGCACATGAATGATTCATTACACTTAAATTTTCATTTTCTTTAATATTTATCATTTTTCTTCCTTCTTTCTTAACAAAAAAAGGATAGTAACAGGCGTCTTTTAAAGACGGTACCATCCTTGATTTATCTTTTTATAATTCTTAACGGGAATAACTCGGATATTATTATATCTCTCAAAAGGTAGTAATTATTAATAACTCAATAAGTTTTCACCAACCACTTACTCTCTATGATTTGTTAACTAATAATCATGTCCTTTATCACTGATTTCTTAACTAATTTAACACTTTTTATTTATTTTAGCAATATGTCTTTCAAACTTATTGTAAAAAAATTTAAAATTTGCTATTATGAATATGTAAGGAAAACTTACATAAAATAAAAAAGGAACATCTAATTTTCGAAGGTTTAGATGGTTACCAAATTTAGGTTCACCAAAACCCCCTGAGTTTTGGTTTTTTATTAATTAATTGCTTTAAAAAGTAATGTGATTAATAAAATTATTATTATGAATAAATTGATTATTATAAAATATAACATCTTTTTGCTCATAACTACCACCAGCTTTCTTTTTAGAAATTGAGTGGTAACCACCAAAACAATTAGTTGTTCCTGAAATTTAGTCTATCAAAAGTATTTTGTATAAGTCAAGTATTGATTTACATATTTTCGTAAATGATTGCTCAATTATTATTGTAAAAAAATTAATTATTTGATATTATAAATGTGTAAGGAAAACTTACATATAATAAAAAAGGAACATCTAATTTGGAAGTTAGGATGGTTACCTTAAGTAACGTACCAAAACCCCTTGAGTTTTGGCTTTTTTATTACTTAGCTACTTTAAAAAGTAAGATAATTAATAAAATTATTATTATGAATAAATTGATTATTATAAAATATAACATCTTTTTGCTCATAACTACCACCAGCTTTCGTTTGAAATTTAGTGGTAACCACCAAAACAATTAGTTGTTCCTGTTTAATATATTAGCAAACATATATTCGTGTGTCAATATAAAATGTTTTAAATATCGTTATACACACTATTGAATTTATTTTATAAATTTGCTATTATGAATGTGTAAGTAAGACTTACATATAATAAAAAAGGAACATCTAATTTTCGTAGGTTAGGTGATTACCAATTTTAGTATCTCCAAAACCCCCGTGTTTTGGTTTTTTTATTAGTTAATTACTTTAAATAGTAAAATAATTAATAAAATTATTATTATGAATAAATTGATTATTATAAAATATAACATCTTTTTGCTCATAACTACCACCATCTTTCGTTTGAAATTTAGTGGTAACCACCAAAACAATTAGTTGTTCCTGTTTAATATATTAGCAAACATATATTCGTGTGTCAATATTTTAAATACGAAATATCACATTAATTATTTTTTTATTAATGTTTTTCCTTCATTATAATTTTCTTTAACAATTTCTAGGATTTCTTTTACTCTTGAAATAGAATAAAAATCTAATGTGTTAATATTTAATACTTCTTTTAAAGAGATATTTTCATTTAGTAATACATCGCCATATTTATCTATTTCATCTTTCATTTCAAAAAACTCATGATATTTTAAAACATCTTTATTTAATTTTAAATCACAAACTAAGTTATATATAAATCTTGCGATGTTTGCACCTGCAGTAGCTAATACAACACTATAAATTAATTTATAAATATCAGAGCGATAAATATAATATTCTGGATATGTCGTTAAATTATATGTCATACAAACGGATATGAACGTGTTTGTTATTAATCTCGAAAAATCATATTTAATTTTTAGGGGTAATCTATTAAATTCTATTGCTTCTCTAGCCATAGCTTGGATAATCATTTCATTTAATATTTTTTCTTCATTTTCTATTGTATATGGCACTTCAATAGTATGGTTATCTAAATAAACAATTAATATTGAGTTTTCAGATTTAAAAAAACAACGGATTACCTCAGAATTTTTAAATCTATCTATTTCGTACTTCATATAAATCTTCTCCCTAAACATTTGTAATATATCATGTATCAGTTTAATAAACAATAAATATAATTATATTTTAATGATTTGATGTTATTTTTTTACTTAATAAAGAATGTCTTTTACTTAATGTATAATCAAAATTCTTAAAATATTGTTTTAAAAAATACATTTTATCTAAATTATTATCAAAAATTAAATCTGCGAATTCTAAAGCATCTTCTATATATATCAAATGAGATAAACTTTCGGAACTAGCTTTTCGTTCTTGATATTGTTTAAATTTGTAATCTAAAAATTCTGGATTTATTTTATTTTCAGCTATCGCTAAAACCATTTTAGCAAATACATTAATATTATTTTGCCAAATCACTTCATTTTTAGTGCCATTTGGAAAACGAAATTCGATAGTATTAAATTTGTTACATATTCTTTCATCAAAAGCAACATGTTTAAAATTAATTCCAACATATTTTGATTGTTCTTCATCTAGTATTTGTTGAAAATCTTTCATTTTTTTGGCATTTTGTAAAATATTAATACTATTACAAAGTTCTTTTCCTATAAATTTGGAATAAGTAATTAATAATTTTCGCTCATTAATACATTCACCATAACCGAAACGATAAAGAATGTGTTCATAACAAGTGTATAGTTTTAAAAACATAATCCATAAATTAGGATCATTATTAAGTAAATTAGCACCTATATGAACATGACAAGCGGCATTATGATGAACTCTTACATGATGTTTTTTTAAATATTCACAGACTGTTTTTAATTCTAACCAAAACTTTTTATCATCATTCATTATGGGAGATGTAACTTCTCCACCAAAATATAAAGAATTATCAACTTTTGATTCCCAGTTATTTAAGTTTTGCTTTAAAAATTTTTCAGTTTTTCCATAGTAAAAACCTTCATATTCTATTTCGACACCAAAGGTTAATTCTTTATCTAATCCTAAATTATATCTATAATCTATAAATAAGTTTTTAATAATACTATAAAGAAATTCTAAATCTTCTTTTGTAAAATCACAAAAATAATTATTATGATTTTCACTTAATAATTCATTTTTCATATTCTCACCTATTTAATCCTTAATTTAGGTTTATTAGGATTATTATTATTAATGTATTCTAAGTTTTGACGATCATTTTTAATTATTTCTTTTAACATATTTATTTCTTTTTTACTATAAATAATAGGTCCTTTATCTAATTCACTTAATTTATTTCTAATACAATTTTTAAAAATAATTTTATTAAATTTTGATATACCTAAACCTTCTAAAAAAACTAGTAAAACATATAAATTGCTATAAGCATCTATTATTTTAACTGATTTCGGAGATAATGTTTCATCATGAACTATAACTGTCACTAAAGCATCATCCGAATTACTATTGCTTTTATAAATTGTTTTAATACTTTTTATTTCAAAAAGGGATTTTATTTCATCATAATTCATTTTTAATAATGATGGTAGAATAGATTTATTTTGTTCATTCTGATTTAACACAAATGTTGTTTCTTTTGAAATATATTTTCCATCTACTAATTCCCAGGGTGTTCTATAAATTAAATAATCATTATCATAAATTATGTTGTTATCAAAATTAATTTCGGTATTATTGTTACTATCATATATACTTTCTGTTGTAATTTTTTTAGCAGGATCATAATCAAATGGTTTATGATTTTTATAAAAACCAACATTTAACATAATTAATATTGATAAAATATAAGGATAAGCATAATCTAAAAGAATACCTGATTTTAATAATAATTTAATAATTAAACTTTTTACACTATATAATTGATGATATTTAATTATTTTTTTATTACGATTTATGTCTTTAATTATATCTTTTTCTAATATTTCCATAAAATTACCCCTCTGTACAAGTGGTTATAATAGCACAAAAAATATAAATTTACAAACGCGACTTGTATGAAATATTTAAATATTTAAATTAAAAAAACTTCTAGCATTTGCTAAAAGTTTTAGAACTATTATTTCTTTGGAACTATTTTTTCTAATCCACCCATATATGGTTGTAATACTTTAGGAATATTAATACTTCCGTCTTCATTATAGTTATTTTCAACAACGGCAATTAATCCACGAGGTGTTGCTAAAACTGTGTTATTAAGTGTATGTAAATAATAATTTCCATTATCACCTTTAACACGAATACCTAATCTTCTTGCTTGCGCATCTCCTAAGTTAGAACAAGATCCAACTTCAAAATATTTCTTTTGTCTAGGACTCCATGCTTCAATATCACATGATTTAACTTTTAAGTCTGCTAAATCTCCAGAACAACATTCAAGTTGTCTTACTGGAACGTCCATATTTCTAAATACTTCGACAGTATATTTCCACATCTTATTATATTCTTCCATTGATTTTTCTGGTTCGCATAATACGATCATTTCTTGTTTTTCAAATTGATGAACACGGTATAAGCCTCTTTCTTCTAATCCGTGAGATCCTCCTTCTTTTCTAAAGCATGGTGAATAACTTGTCATTCTGATTGGTAATTCTTCTTTTTTAACCATTTGGCCTTTAAATCTACCTATCATTGAATGTTCAGATGTACCAATTAAATATAAATCTTCACCTTCAATTTTATACATCATTGCTTCCATTTCTGGGAAAGACATAACGCCCGTTACAACGTCTGCATGAATCATAAATGGTGGAATAGCATAGGTAAATCCCTTATTTATCATATAATCTCTAGCATAAGCAATCATAGCTTCGTGTAATCTTGCTATATCACCTAATAAGTAATAAAAACCTTCTCCACTTGTGCGTCCTGCTGATTCTTTATCCATACCACCTACAGCATTAATAATATCAGCATGATAAGGTATTTCATAGTTTGGAACAACAGGTTCACCAAATCTTTCAACTTCGACATTTTCACTATCATCTTTACCAATAGGAACTGATTCATCAATAATGTTAGGAATAACCATCATTTTTTCTTTAATTAAGTTATTCTTCTTTTCTTCTGATATTTCTAGTATTTTAATTTGAGCGTCCATATCAGATATTTTCTTTTTAACTTCTTCTACTTCGTCTTTTTTACCTTCTTTAATTAATAAGCCGATACTTTTTGATAAGTTATTTTTTTCACTTCTTAAATTATCACCTTTTAATTTAGCTTCTCTAACTTCTTTGTCAAGTTCAAAAACTTCATCAACTAAGCCAAGTTTTTCATCTTGAAATTTCTTTTTAATATTTTCTTTTACTAAATCACGATTTTCTCTAATTAATTTAATATCTATCATGATTATATCTCCTTCCTTAACTAAAGTTTATAATAAGCTTTATAAACAAATTTTATCATAATTTTTTATTTTGTTCTATTTTTTTAAAGAAAATAATTTAAAAAGGTTAGAAAATTAATCTAACCTTAATAATTTTATTTAAATAATTCGTTATATACTTCATCAAAAGTGCTTATATATCTAAGTTTAACTTTTTGTAATACTTCTTCAGGAATATATTCTTCATCTATTTTATTTTGAATTGGTAAATAAATAATATTTAAATTGTTATTATAACAAGTTATTATTTTATCTCTTAATCTTGATACTTTTAATACTCTTCCATATAAATCAATTGCACCTATAAAGCAGATATTTTTATCTATCTTTTTATTACCAACTAATGAAATGATTGAAGATGCTACACCAAGACCACCAGAATAACCATCTAATGTATATTTATTAACATTGAAATTAATATGAAAGTAATCATCTTCGTTAATATATTTTTTATTTCTTAAATAACTTAATACCATTAATATAGAATTCTTTAGGTTATTACCAATATTTCCAGTTAATATCATATCTTTGCTATATATTGAAGAAATTTTAACTGTGGCTCCATTATAAGGACTAACACCAATAATGTTGGATTGACCTATTACTAATTCTTCTTCTTTATTAGATTTAATAGGAAGTCCAAGAATAACATTAAAGTTAGGTTCTTTTTTAATTCCATTTATTAACATGTATCTTATTATTTTATCAAGTAATCTTTCTAATTCTCTAATGCCTGGTTCAATTGTATAGTTATTTATTAATTCAACTATTTCTTCTTCAATAATATTTATTTTTTTAATACTATATTTTTGACATATCTTTGGAAGTAAATATTTGATAGCAATGTCTTTTTTATCAAATGAAGTATAATTATCAATATATATTATTTCTAATCGATCTCTTAAAACAGGATTGATACTATTAACATCGTTGGCAGTTAAAATGAATAATACTTTAGATAAATCAAATGATTCTTCTATATAATTATCGGTAAAATTTTTATTTAAGTTACTATCTAAAATATCTAATAATGTACTTGATGGATCTCCTTTATAATCTTTAACTATTTTATCTACTTCATCAATTAAAATAACGGGATTATTCGTATTGCATTTGATTATAGCTTCCATTATTTTACCGGGAGATGCACCTAAATATGTTCTTCTATGACCAATAAGTTCTGATGAGTCATTTAATCCACCAACACTTATTTTGTAAAACTTTCTTTTTAATGCACTTGCAATTGAAGATGCAATTGTACTTTTACCTACTCCAGGTGATCCAACTAAACATATTATGGGATTTTCTAAATTAGGATTTTTTTCTTTAAAATAAGCATATTCTTTAATTCTATTTTTAACTTCATCCATTTTAAAATGAGTTTTATCTAAGTATTCACTTATTTTCTTTAAATTAGATTCTTCTTCACTAGATTTATTAAATGGTAAGTTAATTAATGTATCTAAATATGTTCTGATAACACTTATTTCAGGGTTATTAACTGGAGTATATTCGTATTTTTTTAATTCAGTTAATAATTTATTTCTAATTTCTTCTGAAACGTCTAAATTATTTATTTTTTCTAGATAGGCACTAATTTCAATGTCTTTACTATTTTTAACGCCTAATTCTTCATTTAATTTATCTATTTTATTTTTAATTAAGAATTCTTTTTGTTCTTTTTCTAGTGAATCTCTTATTTCATTATCTATTTTATGATCTAATGAAAGAATTTCTAATTCGATGCTTATATCTTTAATAAGCATTTTAGCTCTTTCAACTTCATTAAATTCGTTCATATAAGCTATTTTTTTATCGATTGGAAACTTTAAGAAGTTAACTATAATGTCAGTTAATTCATCTAATGTTAATTCTTCTTTGATTTTGGATAGCACACTGTTGGAAACTTCATTGCTTGAGGCAATATACTTTTTTAATAATGAAATAAGTTTCTTTTTTAAGGCTATACTTTCTACTGATTCTCCATTATCAATATAAATCATTTTTACATTTCCAACTAAGATAGACTTGTTATATCTATAATTAGAATAATTGTTTATTTTAACTCTATTTAATCCTTTAAGGACTACTCTATAATTTTTATTTGGTAATATTATGCTTGATTTAATTAAACAAAGAACACCAACATTAGGTAAATCAGATACACCTAATGATTCTTCTTTAGTCTCTTTAGGAAGGATTACAACAACTTTTTTATCAAATTTGTTTAAACCAACTTCAATAATTTTTTGAGAAAGTTCATTATTTAATTCTAAACGTACTTCGGCAGTTGGTAAGATAGATAATTTTTTAAGTAACAATATCGGTAAGTTCTTATCCACTTTTGCACCTCCTGAATATGTAATTTATTATAGCATAATATTTTTTTTCGTAAATAGTTTTTAAGTAATTTTTTAAATTAAATTTTGGTGTATTTAAAATTGTATTTCATAAAAATAAAAATAGGACTTATGTCCTACTTAACACTATAAAAATTTATATCATCTTTAGTTAATTTAATATTTAAATCATTAACATATAACTTAGCAAGTATATCACCTTTTTTAACTAAATCACCTGATTGTTTTAAAAGTTTAATACCAACACTATAATCAATTTTAGAATCTTTAGTTATTCTACCAGCACCTAATTTAACTGATAACTCTCCAACTTTTAAAGCATTAATATGACTAATTATTCCATCTTGATTAGATTTAATTAAGATAACTTTATCACTAATCTTTAATTTAGATAAATCTCCACCTTGATTTGATATCCATGTTTTAAACATTTCATAGGCTTTATTATTATCTAATACTTCACTTGCACGATTATATGCTTCTTCATAAGAAATATTTAAATACATACTTGCTAAATTTCCGGCTACTTCTAAAGAAGTTTCTCTTAATTTATTTTTTTCTCCTTTTAAAACATTTATAGCTTCTTCTACTTCTAAGGCGTTACCGATGCATGTTGATAATGGCTCATTCATATCGGAAATAATTGTCTTAACTTGTCTATTAAATCTCTTACCAATTTCTATTAAATAATTTGATAATACTTCAGCGGCTTTTTTTGTTTTAACTAAAGCACCACTACCCCATTTAACATCAATTAAAATATAATCAGCTCCACAAGCAATTTTTTTACTCATAATACTTGAAGCAATAAGAGGGATACTTTCTGTTGTTCCAGAGACATCACGTAACGCATAAATAACTTTATCAAGTGGTACTAAATCATTAGTTTGAGCACCAACTACAATTCCAATTTTTTCTAAATTATTATAATAATCTTTTTTAGTTAAATTAACATTAAATCCAGGAATAGATTCTAACTTATCAATAGTTCCTCCAGTTATCCCTAGTCCTCTACCACTCATTTTAACTACCGGAATATTTAATGCCCCAAGTATAGGAATAGCAACTAATGTTACGGTATCGCCTATACCTCCAGTTGAATGTTTATCGCAAACTTTTTTATCAAATTTAAATGTTTCACCACTATCAATAAATATTTTAGTTAAATCAAATGTTTCTTCAAAAGTAAGTCCATTAATAACAATAGCCATTAATAATGAAGTCATTTGATAATCAGGTATTTCTTTATTTAAATAACCATTAAAAGCATAATATAGTTCTTCATGAGTTAAAACTTCTTTATTTTTCTTTTTAGTTATAATATCTAACATATTCATTATATACACTCTCTATTCTATAAATATTATAAATTAGAGTAAAGAAAAAAGAAAGATTAATTTCTTTCTTTAACTTTAAATTCTTTAACCATTTCATCAAGGAAATGAAGTTTAGCTCTTCTAACTTTTCCTTTTTTAACAACTGTAATTTTATCAATTAATGGTGAATTAACAGCAAATATTCTCTTAACAACAACACTTCCTGATTTCTTTCTAACAGTAAATCTCTTAGAAACCTTACCACCTTTAATACTTGTTACAATTCCTTCAAATGCTTGAATTCTTTCTTTCTTACCTTCTTTAATCCACAAATCAACTCTAACGATATCTCCAACTCTAAATTCAGGAATATTAGATTTAATTTGTTTATTATTAATCTTAGCGATTAAATCCATAAAGCACGTCCTTTCATAATATATTTCACTGATAATCATATATAAATATAGCGGATTATAGGAGCTTTTCTTTCAAAAGCATTTTGATTATACCAAAAGAATACCTAAATTACAAGGTTTAATTTAGGTTTTTTCTTTATTTTGGAATTTTTATCTTTTCTTCATTTATTGATGGTGTCATAAAATATTTATCAGGATTTTCCACTATTTCATTTTTGATATCATTTGAGCATCGTAATTTATTCAAATTAAATCCATAAGGTAATTTTAAACCTTCAGTAGATTGCAAACTTCTTAAATCTATATATCCGCCTACATATGAAGGAAACACTAGTCCATTAACACTTGTTAAACTATCTAAATGTAAGTTAATACCTACTTCATTTGGTAGAATGAGATTTTCAAAACTTTTCAAATTTCTTAAATCTAAATATCCACCAACTTGTTTTGGTAATATTAAATTACTAGCGTTTTCTAAACTTTGCAAGCTTAAAAATCCTTTTATATATTGAGGAAATTTTAGGTTGTCAGCGTTTTGGATACTACTTAAATCTAAGGCTTTACCAATAAACTCAGGTAATATCAAATTGTTAATGTTTGTTAGTTCATTTAAATCTAGAGAACCTTTTAATATTTTTGGTAAAGCAAGATTTTCTACTTTTTTTAGATTGTCTAAATTTAAATCTCCACCTATAAATTCAGGTAAAATTAAATTTGTAGCACTTATTAATTCATTTAAATCTAAATATCCACCTATGTCTTGTTTAATAATTAAATTATCAATATGTGTTAAATTATTTAAAACTATACAACCATTAACTTTTGTATACAGTGTTATATTATTAGCTTCTTCTATACCACATAAATATAAATCACCGCCTATTATTTCTGGCATTATTATATCGTCAAGATTACTTAATTTATCAAAATATAAATGTAATCCGATTATTTTTGGTAAAACTAGTCTTTTGGCTTCAGTTAAATTTTTTAGATCTAAACTTTCACTAATTATTTGTGGTAAAAATAAACTATCTGAACTGATTAAATTTTTTAGGAGTAAACTTCCTCTTAATATTTTTGGAAAAAATAATTCTTCTTTGCTTAACGTAGTATATTTATTTAACCGGTTTGAAAAATTTGTTTCATTCGATAAAATATATTTTGGTTCAAGATCAAAATCACATTCATATTCTTCTAATAATAATGTTTCTTTGGCACTAGTTATATGATTTAAATTTATATCTTTGAGTAAAATTTTATATTGTTTTGAATTTTCTTCCCATTCTTTTTGTGTTAATGCGACCTCATCTTCGTTTATGTTATATATTAATGCAAAATCTTTTTTCTGGTTTCGTTTATTTTTAATTTCTTGTATTCTAGGATCTTTGCACCATCCAAATCCATCAATTTCATTATCTATTTCATATAAAAATTTTAGTTCATCTAGGCTTAGTTCAATATTCTTATTTACTTTTTTATCGATTAAAGTAAGTAATTTCATATCATGTTCTTTTTTATAATATTTATCTCGATCAGGAAATTCTTTTAATTTTTCTTCTAATATAGGTAGCATTTCTGGTTCCATGTTTTGATTGTCAGCTATTCCTCTTATTTCATTAATTTTAGTACTGCCATCCATTCTTATTGCGATTCTTGGTACTTTAGCTTCGCCATTATTATCTAAAGTGTAATATACATAAAAGTCTCCGTGGGCAAGTTGGTGTTTAGCAAAATTTTCGCCTGCTGCTGTACACCATCCAGTATAATAGCCCTGAAGTGAATTTCTTAAAATGTTGTAATCACTACCTTGCTCATATTTAATCCATTTACCAGAAGTGCTACTACTTTGTTTTTCTCCTCTAAGCATACTTTGTTTAATTACATATTCGTATAATAATTTAAAGTTACCTGCTTCTAAAACATTTTTTATATCTTCTTCGGTTTTTCTATCTTTTAGAAAATCTTCCATTAATTTTAAGGTAGTAAAAATATATTCTCTTTCAACTGGTGGAAATGGATATACAGTTGTGTTATCTCTTTTGCTAAATTTATATGTCTCTTTATCATATTTACCTAAAGTTTGTAAACCTTGAAATACCCAATATTTTTCCCACATTTCATAGTATGAACTTTCTTCATCATATAAAAAATATTCGATCCATTTATCTAATGTTCCTTTTTGATCATCAATAACCTGTTTAATCATTCTTTCTTTATCTTTATCAGATAATGTTATGTTGCCATAACCTCTTTCTCTAGCAATTTCAATTTGATTATTAAAATAAGATTCAGGAATATTTTCTGGCTTTATAATGTATAAGTCATAGTAAAAATTTTTAAGAAGCTTTTCACCTGCTTCACTTTTAGTTTCTGATACTTTATTATGTACTTCTTCTAATCTATTAAAATATTTAATTATTCTTTCTCTTTTTTTATCAAATTTGTTTGAAGAATTTAATACTCTTTGGCTATTATGTAAGTCAGCATAAATTTTAGATATCATATCTATCCAAGCATTTCTTGTTTTATTATCCATAGACATCCCCTTGATTTGTTTTATATAATATCATATATTCATTAAAAAAGATAATCCTAAATTAATAGAATTATCTTAAATTGCTATTTTATTTTAATAAATGCGATACTTATTAATGCAATAATATTACTTTCAATTGATTCACTCATAAAAACTATTTAATATTTCTAGTAATATGGAAATTGTGACACCATAAATTTTATAAATCTAAATTATTAATATATTCAATAAAATATAAAGGTATATTAATTATTTTTCCATTTTTACATAAATTATTTAAAGAAAATCTAAATGAAATTTCATTGTCGTTATTAGCATTATATTTTGTTAAACTATTATTATTTGTACTTTTATCTGATTTTACTTCTATTGGAATGATTTTATTATTTCTTTGAATAACAAAATCGATTTCATTTCGATCAAAAGTATAATAATTAGGTGCTTCTTCTTGTAAATAATTTAATACATTAGCAACATAATTTTCGGTAAATGAGCCTTTAAATTCTTCGAATAGTTTATTACCTTCAATAATAATACTACTATTTAAATTAGACATTCTTCTTAATAGTCCTACGTCGTTCATGTATATTTTAAATGAAGATAAATCATTATAAGCTTTTAATGGAAAGTCACATTTAGTTACTGAATAACACTTAGTTACTAAGCTTGCATTATTAAGCCAATTTAAAGCATTCTCATATTCTCTTGCACGAGCTCCTTCTTTTACAACTTGATAAACAAATTTTTTATTTTCTCTTGCTAATTGAGATGGGATGCCGTTCCAAATTAAGGATATTTTATTTGCTTCATTAATACTAGTATGTTTTGAAAAATCACTTTCATAAGCATCAAGTATATTTTTTTGAATTTTACTTACTTTTTCAATATCTTTATCATTAACCCAACTTTTTACTGCCTCTGGCATACCTCCGACTATATAATATACTTTTAATTTTTCAATAAGTTCGTCAGTAAATATTTTGGGAATTTCTTTTATTTCTTTTGTCTTATTCATAACTTCTACTAAATTTTCTGAATTATCTGCTATTAAAAATTCGCTAAAAGTCATGGGGTATAGATTTAAAAAATCTACTTTGCCTACGGGAAAAGATGTTTTAGATAATCTAATACCAAGAAGTGATCCTGCACATGCGATATGATATTCTCCAGCTTCCTCACAAAAATATTTTAAGGAATTTAAGGCGTTTGGACATTCTTGGATTTCATCAAAAATTATTAATGTTGTACTAGGATTTATTTTTTTGCCATTAACAAGGGATAATTGTTCTATTATTCGTTTAGGATCTTTAGTATTTCCAAATAATTCAGCCAATCCTTCATCATGATCAAAATTAAAATATGCAACATCATTATAATTTTCTTTTCCAAATTCTTTTAAAATATATGTTTTTCCAACTTGTCTTGCACCTTTTAAAATTAAAGGTTTTCTATCTTTATTATTTTTCCAATTTATTAACTTTTCTATTATAAATCTCTTCATAATATCAACTCCTCAACAATATGATATCACACTTTTGCAAGATTTTTTTATGCATTTATCACACTTTTACAAAGATTTACACTAAAATTATCACACTTTTGTAAATTCAAAAGAAAAAACTATACCATAGAATTATCTTAATTACAAAATATTACTTCATTATTTTCATATTTTAAACATTTATCTTTACTAACTTCTTCTTTAGTTACAGGATCAACTAAAACACCAACGTAACCTTTACTTGCTAAATCTCCTAACGTTATTTCACCTTCACAATTTTTCTCTAAAAAACATTTTTTAGCTGATTCTTTAATTTCATTATTAAGAACTAGATATAATCTATCAACGTGATTTTGATAAACTTTAATTGCACCAATAATAAATAAACCAATTAAAACAATTATAATTATTAAACCTTTTTTATTTATCGCCATAATAATCCTTAATAAATTGCTCTCTGAATTCTAACATACGGTCTTCTTTTATTGCTTCTCTCATTTCTTTAGTTAAATTAACTAGGTAATTAATATTGTGAATAGATAAAAGTCTAGCTCCAAATGTTTCATCACAATTAATCAAATGTTTAATATAAGCCTTAGTATAATGTTTACAAGCATAACAATTACATTCACTACTAATTGGAGTAAAATCTTCTTTATATTTAGCGTTTTTAATATTTATTTTGCCATATTTTGTTAGAGCATGACCATGTCTTGCAAGTCTGGTTGGAGAAACACAATCGAAGATATCAATACCACGTATAACATTTTCAACTAAGTCAATTGGATCACCAACACCCATTAAATATCTAACCTTATTTTCTGGTAAATATTTAGTACTCATTTCAACCATTTTATACATTGTTGGTTTATCTTCGCCTACACTTGTTCCGCCAATTGAATAGCCATCAAAATCCATTTTGGTTAATTCTTCAGCACAATGTTTACGTAATTCTTCATATTCGCCACC
>CANNTX010000023.1 GCA_947522695.1 uncultured Bacilli bacterium
TATAATTTAAATGTGAAAATATTGTGAAATTATTTCTTATTTATGTAAAAATAGAATTTTGTGCCTTTATTTATTTTACTATCTACTCCATATTCAAAGTTATGATTTTCTAAAATATTCTTTACAATAGAAAGTCCTAGTCCTGTTCCAACAACGTTTCTGCGATGATTTTTATCACTCTTGTAATATTTGGTCCAGATTAGTTTTAAATCTTTTTTATTTATACCTTTCCCTGAATCAATTATTTCAACTTTATATCTATTCTTTAATTCTAGTATATTTATTTTAACAGTTAAATCTTCTCCAGTATAATTAATTGCGTTATTTATTAAATTATATAGAACTTGATTAATTCTTTTTTTATCGGCCTTGACTGTTGCTATATTAGGGATATTTAAAATAAATTTATAATTTTCTGTTTCTTTTATTATTTCATATCTTTTTATTATTTCTTTTAGTTCAATTACTAAATCATATTCTTCAATATTTAAAGTATCTTTATTACTTTCAATTTTAGATAAATCTAAAATATCATTAACTAATATATTTAATCTATCAGATTCATCTATTATAACATTTAAGTTATCTTTTCTTTTTTCTTCATTATCATTATTAATATCTCTAGCCATTTCAGCATAGGCTTTTATCATTGTTAATGGGGTTTTTAAATCATGAGATACATTTGCCATTAAATCTTTTCTTAATGTATCTGTATTCTTTATTTCTGAACATGCATAATTAAGAACATTATTTAAATCATCTATTTCTTTAATATCATATGTTTTATTATTTTGCTCATATTCTCCTTTAGCCATTTTTTTAGCTCTATCAGTAATATCTAATATTGGTTTATTTAACATTTTAGATACAAAGTAAGATACTATAATCGCTAAAAGTATTGTTATTAAAGTTATATAAATTAATTGTCCTCTTAGGATATGGGTAGTACTATTTACATCTTCTAATGGGGTATTAAGTATAATATAAGCATTATCACTATAAGCTATACCATAAATTAAGTTTTTAGTATTTGTTAAAGGACTTCTTAATGTTTCGATTTTAGTTTTATTATTAGAATATAAACTTTCTTTTAATTTTTGGACTTTGGAATTTTTACTCTTTAATATACAATCTCTATTTAAAGTATTGTAATCAATTATTTCATCATCTATTTTTAATTCTATACATATTTCTTTTTCATAAGCAATTTGTTCTAATTTGGATATATTATTGGATTTTATAATATCTGATGCGACGTTTTTAATATCTTTTATTTGGTATTGTTCATAAAATAATTTTAAGAATTCAACTTGAAATAACCATAAACAAATAAGAATTGTAATTGAAAATGTTATTAGATAGGTAAATGTTTTTACCATTAAACTATTTTTCTTTATATTCAAATTTATAACCTACCTTCCTTATTGTCTTTATATAATTTTTATATTTTCCTAATTTGTTTCTTAATAATTTAATATGAGCATCTATTGTTCGATCACTCGCTTCATAATCAAAGCCAAAGATTTTATTAATAATATCTTCTCTGGTAAGTACTAAATTTGGGTTTGATAAAAATAAATATAATAATTCAAATTGGGTATGGGTAAGTTCTACCATCTTTTTATCAATAGTTACTTCTCTTGTATTATTATTTAAAATAATATTATCTAATTTAATTATTGATTCTTTGGAGTTTCGCTTAGTTACTGCTTTTATTCTGGCCATAAGTTCTTTAGGACTAAATGGTTTAGTTACATAATCATCTATTCCAATATTAAATCCATTAAGTTTGTCTTCTTCTTCAGTTCTAGCAGATAACATAATTATTGGAATATCTTTAATATCTTTTATTTCTTTACTTGCTTCATAACCATCCATATCTGGCATCATTATATCCATAATTATTAAATCATAATCATTTTCATAAACTTTATTGATTGCTTCTTCTCCATTGGCTGCTTCATCTACTTTATATCCTTCACTTTGACAGTATTCCTTAATAACATTTCTTATTAAATATTCATCATCTACAACTAATATTTTTATAAATACCACCTCTAATTACTTTATATTATAACAAATATATGAAAATGTAATGAAAATATTTTATTTAGATTAAAAAGAAAGCAAAATTTAATGTAAAATAACCATTTATGTTATTTATAGTAAAATTGACATTTATTTCTATTCCAAACCCTTCATTTTTATTAACAATACTTTTAATCACTTTTATCTCTTTTTTTGAAATACAATCAACATTATTATCATTTATCTTTAACATAAAATCTATCCTTTCATATATTAAATCATTTTCTATTTCCTAAAAGTCAATTTTTTTAAAGTTTAGGGAATAGAAATAAATGAATTACATATAAAAAGAGAATTATTATTCTCTATTCACACATAGTACCACTATAAGTCATATTTGAATCGCCTATGTAAATATCAGGTTTTCCATCAGACATTTTACGACAAATTAAAATACTTAAATCATATTCTTTTGATGAAAACTGTTCTGAGCCACCATCATCATAAGTTCCTTGGCTTACTAAATAACTTGTTATTTCTTTTACATCATCAATAGTTTTAATATAATCTTTTAATGAATATTTTTTACCATCTTTGTTATAATATACATCTTTTAATTTAGTTTCTAGATAAACAACTCTTCCATTAAACTCTGAGTATTTATTAAATTCTTGTACTTTGATTTTATTATCTTTTGATACACTTAATATTGCATCATCACTATTACACATAGGATTAATATAATTCATATTTGAATCACCTATATAAATATCTGATGTTCCATTAATTTGATTACAAATTAAAATACTTAAATCATATTCTTTTGATGAAAATAATTGTGATCCTCCATCGTCATAACTTCGATAATCATCTAGCAAACTTGTTATTTTTTTAACATCATCAATAGTTTTAATATATTCTTTTAAAGAATACTTTTTACCATCTTTGTTATAATAAACATCTTTTAGTTTAGTTTCTATGTAAATAATTCTATCATCCAACTCTGAGTATTTATTAAACTCTTGTACTTCGATTTTATTATCTTTTGATACACTTAATATTGCATCATTGCTAACTTTTTTAGAACAACCAGTTAATATAACAAGTATTCCAAATAAACATAATATTTTCTTCATTATAAATTCCTTTTCTATTAATACATTCAATTAATGAATGAATAACTTTTCCTTTCACTATATTAACGTTTTAAGATAGTAAATTATTGCATTAAAATTTAATTTTATTTTTTATTAGAATTTTTAACTATCTTCTAATGAAAATTAATGTTATTTATAAATGTTATCTATGTCAGATGATATTTCTTAAAATATTTATAATAATAATTCAAAAGTTATATCGTTTTTCTTTCTTAAACTTATCCATTTAATTCCTAATTTTTGCAAATATTTATAAAGTCTTTAAAAATCTTGTTCATTTTTTCATCTTTCTTATATAAACTTTCTGGATGAAATCTAACACCTATATAGAATTTTTTATTTTTTGACTCTATTACATCTGGATATCCATCTTCACAAAATGCAACTTTATCAAGCATCGGACAATTTTCTATGGCTCTTTTGTGTCTGGAATTTACTATCATCACACTTGTATTTACTATATTATAAAATTTTGAATCTTTATCAATTTTAATATTATGTACATATTCATCAAATGCATTATTATGTTTATCCGGATTTGGGATTTTATAAGTAGTACCTCCTAGTGCTCTAGCTATGTTATTTTGTCCAGCACATATGCCAAGTATTGGAATATTATTTTCATAACAGTATTTAGCAATTATAATTTCATAATTATCTGTATCTGCACCACCTTGTAAAATAATGCCATCACATAATTTTAATTGAGTAATTAAATTTTCTTTTTCCTCCATAGATAAATTATATTTCCAATTATCTCCACAATAATTTATAGCAGTTTCTACAGGTAATATTCCAATAGCTATTCCTCCATTATCAAATATTGCTTGTTTTACTTCATCTCTTATAAATGTATCAATTTTATTACTTTTATATGTAGCATAATGCTTTGCTACAATTCCAATAATTGGCTTATTCATTAAATTTCTCCTCGTATAATATATTTTGTAAGTTATTTTTATAAAGCATTTTAAATAGTAAAATCATTTACACCTATTGCCTAAAAATTCCTTTTAAATTTTTTTAATATTTTATTATTTATCTACACCTTTAAGTGTACCAATACCTAAATAAAATTTTTCTCCAATAATCAATTTATCTTTAATTTTATGTTGTAAACTTGTTTTTTCTTCTAACGTATTGAAATCATTACAATTTTTCATATTGAAAACAAAATTTAGTATATCATTTAAGCATTCTTTACCTTCAACAATTTCAAATAAATTATAAAAATTAAAAATATTAGATTCTCTACCTACTAAATTGTGAATTTGGTTACTTAATAGCCAAGATTCACAACAGTATTTGAAGTTACTAATTTTATATATCTTTTCAATTTCTATTCGTGATAATATCAAAGATTCTTTTACAACACCAATATTCAAGTTTGTATTTTTAGGTATATGAATTTTTATAATTTTATTATCTACTTTTTCAAATTGTAAAGATCCAACTTCTATTATTTTTCCTCTTATAAAATAAATTCCCCATAATAATTGTGAAATTCTTATTCCTAGATAATTTCTTTTTATTAAATCATTTTCAAAACATTCTTTAATTCTTTTCTTTTGTAAAATAATTTGTCGTTTATTAAAATTTAATTTTTTCATATTTTCTTTATGAATTTCGTATCCTAATATAAGCATTAAATTATTAATAAAAGGATCTACAGAAATATTATAAAAATTATCAAGATTTTCAATTTCCCACAATTCTTTTAATTCGTCGATTTCGTGTAAATAAAGAATTTCGTATATCTTCTTAAAAGATTCATATAATTCTGAATTTTTCTTAATTTCTTCTAAAATAATAATACATTTTTCAAGGTAATTCTTATTTATATTATAAAAAGAAAATGCGTCTATGATTTTATTTCTTTGTAACATTTTATACTCCTTAAATTTTAATCTAAATATATTTTTTATTAAATTAAACCAAATTTAAATAATCATCATAAATTAAATTGATAATTTCATCATTAAGTGTAATTAATGCATGTATTTTCCCATGTTTATAATTAAGCTTAATAGTTATATCCTCCATTATTTCGCTAGCATAAAAATTGTTAGTATCAAATATTTCTAATAAAATAGCTCCATTACCACTAAAACAATTTCCTTTATACGTCTTATTAATAAATGTATTAATGTTATTATTATTTTCATGAGCAAAACTTAATGTAAAATAGCCATTTATGTTATTTATAGTAAAAATAACATTTATACTTATTTCAAATCCTTCACTTTTATTAACAATACTTTTAATTACTTTTATCTCTTTTTTTGAAATACAATCAACATTTTTTATCATTTATCTTTAATATAAAAGCTATTCTTTCATATATTAAATCATTGCTAACTTTTTTAGAACAACCAGTTAATATAACAAGTATTCCAAAAAAAACATAATATTTTTTTCATTATAAATTCATTTCTAATAATTAATTAATTATATATTTTTATATTTATTAATTGTTTCTTTTACATTTATAATATAAATATTTGTTAGAATTCCATCGCTTGGATCAATTTCACTAGAATTTAATATACCCCCTAATGATTCAATTGTTTTAATGGAAGCTATATTTGTAGATTCACATGCTAAAGT
The DNA here is from genome assembly GCA_947522695.1 of uncultured Bacilli bacterium. GTDB lineage: Bacteria > Bacillota_I > Bacilli_A > RF39 > UBA660 > CAG-533. The sequence continues at coordinate 5,793 of CANNTX010000023.1, forward strand.
AACTTTTTCAAGTCCTAATTTCTTGGCTTCTAATAATCCTAAGTATAGATTAATTTTATTATACCCTTTTCTTCTTTCAGTAGGTCTTATGCCATACCCAATGTTACCATTAAATTTATTTATACCAGAACCATAATTTAATCTAATATTAATAGCTCCTACAATTTTATTATCACTTTTTCTTATTAATAAATAGGTATTAACTTGATTCTTTCCTGTTTTTATAGCATATTCTTTATTTGATCTTTTTAAGCAGTTTTCTAATGTTTCTTCAAATTTATATCCTTCTAAAATTTTTGCTAATAGTTCTATTCCATTTATTTCTGAATTGTATTGTTCTAATTCATTTATATAATCAATAATATCTTCTTTTCTTTTAATATTTGGTATTTCTAAATAAAAATTATTCAATTGCAAAACCTCCAAACTTAGTAATTAATTTTTTTAAAGATAAATATTTAAAGTTATTTCAATATTCTTTTTTTACTTAATTCATCATTAAGATTAGATGAAATAATTTTAACATTTTCACTATCAAATGGATTTGGCATATTATATTTTTCAATTAAATCTTTAAATGAATAATAAGATGCTACTCTAGCAATTTGTTTAAATAAATCTAAGTTTTCTTTGGAACTATTCCATATAGATAATGCTCCAAAATATGACAAAGCATAATCAATATAATAAAACGGATCTAAAAATATATGAGATTGACGATAATAATATCCACCATCATTTAAGTTTTTATTGCCACTATTACTTATTTCTAAATGATATTTTTTTGATAATTTTAACCAAATTTTATTTATTTCATCTAATTTCAAATCTTCTTTCGAATATATTATCTCTTGAAATTCATCTACAGCGCATATATATGGTAATTGTGAAACCAAATTATATATCTTAATAAATTGATATTTATTGTAATCATCTTCAGAAAAAATGTTAGATACTTTATTCATCATTATTAGTTCCATAGCATAAGAAAACATTTCTGCTATTTCCATAGTAGGATATTTAAGTAATGGAGATATTATATAATTTTTATCTTCTTTACTTGAACAATATTTTTGAAAAGAATGTCCCATTTCATGAGTAACTGTTTGTAAATCTAAATAAGAATTCTTAAAATTTCCTGTTATTACAGGCATTCCTACACAAACCAAATAATTCGTTATACTAAAATTAACCTTTCCAGAATTTTGACATAAATCAATATAATTTTTTTCTAACATTAAATTAAATAATCTTGATAATTCATCATCAACTTTTACAAATGAGTTTTTTAATTCATTTAGTAAATCAATACCATAAACTTTTAAGTTTGGCATTTTTTTAAAGAAAATTGTATCATAATAATTTATAACATCTAAAGTTAACTCTTCCTTCTTTAATTCATTCATATTTTTACATATTGGAATTATATATTTAATAATGTTTTCTCTAAATAATTTAATATCAGCATAATTATATCCAAATCTTTTTAATTTAACCAAACTATATTGAACATAATTTTCATAGCCAATATTTTTAGCAATTCTATTTCTTATCTTAATTAAGTCAAATAAAATATTTTGATATTCATCCTTGTGTTCATAATAAAAATCATTAATTGCATCATGAGCTTTCTTTCTTATTTTAGAATCTTGATCAGAAAATAATCCAGAAACAGCATTTAAAGTTTGTTCTTTACCATTAAAATTAATCTTACTTTTATTTAAATTACGATATTTAGTTTTTAATTCACTTTCCTGTTTTAAAAGTTCTAAATTATTATTAGATAAAGAATTTAATTGACTTAAAGCTACTCTAAAAAAATTATCGGGAACTAATTGTTCTAATTCCTTTTTAAACTTAGAATTAATTAATTCTTCATAAAAAGGAATGAATAAAGCATCAAACTTCGGTTTATAATCATTCCAATAATTTATTTCATCAAACCAATAATTATTATTAATATCTCTCATATTTCTAATATCAGCATAATCATACATTTCTTCAATTAAATTTTGAATACTATTTATTTTTCTTACTAATTCAATATACTCATTAACGTTATCAGTCATTTTTAATTTATTTATTAAATCAATAATAATATTTTTTTCATAATCATATTCAATTTTTTTATAACTAAATTTATTAAAATCTACCATTTTCATACCACTCATTTTCTACTAAAATAATTTTGTTATACTTATACTACACATGTAAAATTAATTATGTCATGTTTATATCCCATATATAAAATTATTGTTTACTAAACACCATTAAATCATCTTGTATTAAGAACTAATATTTGCGGTCAAAAGTTTTGACCACAAACTATTGCATTCTTCATTAGTTATTTGAAACTATATCTTCAGGAAATATTATTACGTATCTTGCATTGCAAATTGTTGATATCAAATATTTGATTGTGTGATCTTTCTAGCAGTCTCCAATTCAAGTACTGCATCCGCTTTTACAGAATATGTATCAAACATTTTTTTCAAGCTTTTTCATACATTTTGCAGCTTTTTTCTCATTTTTTGTATATCTTGTAATTGGTATACATAAGTATTTGTCTTGATGGATACATTGACGTTACCTTAATATACATTTGAAGTTTTTTATCATATCTAGCATCAATTACATCAGTCCCCTGAATCATTAATTATATCAAAGAATAAACATTCACATTTTGCTTCATTTCTAAAATATATTTTTGAGTTTCATACGCTTCATCAACAATTTTCTCAAGCAAATCATCATAAGAATCTGCAACAGTAAGTAATGTACTCAATGAAAGAACTAAATTACTATTTTTGATTTTCTTCTAAATATTTTTTATACATTTCATCCATGCTTGAAATATATTCTCTATCTTGCTTTATTCTAAATTTTTCATATTCATTTTCTGCTTTTTCTATAGCTTGTTTATGAGATATTTTACCAGAATCTTTCAACACTTTCTTATCTCTAAAAGAAAGTAGTTTATCAGTTATATCTATCCATTTTTGCATTGTCATTATATTTTGTTCTTCTGCCATATCCTCGGCATAATCTAAAAATAATGTTGTTAAATTATTTAATTTTCTTAATTCTTCTTCGCTTAAGTAATTCTTAGCTATTCCAACATCATATTTATAAATTAATCCATCAGGACTGTTTTTCCAATTAGTAAGTCCCATATGTATTTTTTCACTACTAACTCTTTCATAAATAAGTTCTGCAGCAGTATGTCCGGTAATGGCATAGTGTAATTTATTTTGAACTATTTTGAAGAAAGTATAAGCATCTTCAGATTTTTTATCATAATCAACACTAGTTGTAATAAAAATATCTGTGATTTTTTGATAAGCCATTCTTTCACTTGTACGAATTGTTTTTATACGTTCTAATAATTCATCAAAATATCTTGTATCAAATCTATTACCATTAATAAATCTATCATCATTTAAGGCAAATCCTTTTACCATATATTCTTTTATTATTTTATTAGCCCAAGTTCTAAATTTTATTGCAGTTTTGGAATTAACTCTAAACCCAATGGAAATAATCATATCTAAATTATAAAAGTCTTTTTTTCTTGAAACTTTTCTGTTTCCTTCAAGTTGAACTTGTTCCAAAATGGAACAAGTTAAATTTTTATCTAATTCTTCATCATTATATATATTATTAATATGTTTTACAATTGCAGGCCTTTGAACATTAAATAAATTTGCAATCGCATTAGCATTTAACCAAACATTATCTTCTTTCAAAACAACTTCTACTTTTGAATTTCCCGTTTCATCTTCATAAAATATAATATTATTTTCATTTCCAATTAAATTTTCATTCATATATACTACATCCCCTCAAATTAATTTTTAATTTAATTTTGTTATTTTATTAAAATTTTTGGACTATCTTTTATTGAAGAAATAACGCTATCCAAGTTTGAAGATATTCCTTGAATATAAAGAAAATATTTATAATCAAAACTTAATATATCATCTTCAAGTTCTCTATCATACTCATCTACTCTAATTTCTATTTGAATATTTTTACCGAAAATATTTGTTAATAAGTATTCACTTATATATCTGCCATTAGCATCGATATATATCTTATCAGAATAATAGCCTCCAGTTAACCTAAGGTCAATAAAAAAACAATTATCATAATCATTTACTTCTGCTTCATAATATCCCCATTTTATATTATATGATATTAAAACATCATTAGCAAAATTGTAAGTATCAATTATTATTTTGGTTAAATATGTATCTGTATATAATTTATTTAATAATTCTTTTCTTGCAGTAATTGCTTCTTTATTATTATCTATATTCCAACTACTAAAATTAATTAGATAATTCTTGTATTCATCCAGTGTCATCATTTTAAAACCACCCTTTATTTTTATTTTTTCTTCAATGTACAAAGTACTTCCATATGTTTTGTTCTAGGAAACATCTCTAAATAGTAAAACTCATCTACATCATATAATTTATTTAATATTTGCATATCTCTTACAAATGTTAATGGATTACAAGACATATATATTAAATTATCTGGTTTAATAGTTACAATATTTTTCATAGTTTCTTTATTTAATCCACTTCTTGGTGGATCATTAATAATACAATCTATATCACTATTTATTTTAGATATTTTAGAAGAATCACCTAACATATACATATTATTTTGTTTATTTATTTTAGCATTAATACTAGCATTAATAACAGCATCTTTAACTATTTCAATACCATATAATTTATCTTTATTAACAAACATTCCAAGAGTACCAACACCACAATATAAATCAACCACACTATGATATTTTTTAGCATGTAATATCTTTTCAATCTTTTCTAATATATTTAAATTAACTTGAAAGAAAGAATTAATATTAACTTTAAATAAATAATTATTTACTTTTTCAATATAATCATTTTCCCCATAAATAACCTTATCATTAACAATAATTCCAACTATTTTATTATCATTAATTAAATTTTCAATATCAACATCTACTTTCTCATTACTAGTTATCTTTATTAATATTTCATCATTATAATTAGATTTAATAGTTATTTCTCCACTTGATACTTTAAATAAATTATAACTTTTAATTATATTATTAATAGAATCTTTAGCAAGATAACAATAATCTATTTTAGTAAAATTATGAGTTCCAGAATTATAGTAACCAAATTCACTATTAACTATTTTTAAAGTTACTTTATTACGGTAATTATATTTATTATTACTTTGGATTACATTAATTTTAGGTACGTCTATATTATTTCTTTTTAATAACTCGGTTAAGATATTAGTTTTAATTCTTAGTTCTTCATCTATTGATAAATGCATAAATTCACATCCACCACACTTATCATAATAAGGGCATTTACTTTTAATTCTTATAGTTGAAGGACTTATAACATTTATTACCTTACCAACCATATATTTATCTTTTTCTTCTACTATTTCAATTTCTACTGTTTCCCCAATAATCGTGTTAGGAACAAAAACTATTTTTTTATTTAAATAACCAATGCCTCTACCTTGATTATCATATTTTTCAATTTTTATATTCATATAATTTTTTTACTTCCTTTATTGATAAACTACGATATTCACCACTTTTTAATTTATCAACATTTAAAAATGCATACTCTACTCTTGTTAATTTATCTACTAAATAACCTAAGTTTTCAAATACTTTTTTAACGATATGATTTCTTCCTTCAATAATAGTTATTTCAACTATAGCATAATTTTTAATGGCATCATTTTTCTTTAATTTAACTCTTGTTGGAATACATTTTCTCCCCTCAACATCGATTCCTTTTTCTAATTTTTTTAAATCAGCAATATCCATAAATTTATTTAATTTTGCAACATATTTTTTAGGAACTTTATTTTTAGGATGAGTTAAAATATTTGTTAGTTCTCCATCATTAGTAAGTAATAATAGACCAGTAGTATCATAGTCTAATCTTCCAATAGGATAAATTCTTTTATCTGTATCGATTAAATCAACAACAGTTTTTCTTTTTTTATCATCTGATGCTGATGAGATAACTCCTCTTGGTTTGTTTAATAAAAAATAAACATAATCTGCTTTATTTAAAGTTACTCCATTAACTGTAATTAAATCTCCAAAACTGGCTTTTGTACCTAATTCAGTAACTTTAACCCCATTTACATATACTTTTCCTTCTTTTATTAATTCTTCGGCTTTTCTTCTTGAAGTAAAACCTGATTCAGCAATTATTTTTTGTAATCTTTCCACTTAGATCACTCCTTACTCATTTATTTTAGCAAAATCATTATAATAAATAAACTAAAAAAATTGCAAATTAGTCTTTATATATTTGCATTTTTAAATTTTGTATTAATAAAATAAATAAACTAAAATAAATGAAGCAAGTATCCCAATAAAATCAGCAAATAATCCCACCGGAAGAGCATATCTATTTTTAACAATTTTAATACTACCAAAATAAAGTGCAATTACATAAAAAGTTGTATCACTTGATCCTTGAATTACACTTGCTAATGTACCCATAACTGAATCTGGTCCAAACTCTTTAAAAATATCAACCATTATAGCTAAAGTCGAATTACCAGATATACTTCTTAAAAAACACATAGGAATTATTTCACTTGATAAACTAAATCTTTTTAAAACATCATCTAAAAAAAAGAATGAATCAGTTATAATATTGCTTTTAATTAAAATATTAATGGCAAATATCATAGCAACTAAATTAGGAATTATTTTAATAGTAGTTTTAAGTCCATCTAAAGCACCATTTAAAAACTCATCATAAATATCTACTTTTTTAATAAAGCCATAAATTATTATAAATAACACTATTAAAGGTAAAATAATTATGCTACTTATTCCCATTTTTTCTCCTTATAAAATAATCTAAAGTTAAGCCACCAATAGTTGATGCTGTTGTTGCCATTATACATAGTGGTAAAACTTTAGTTGGATCACTGGAACCGGTTGCTTTTCGAAGCGCTAGTATAGTAGTTGGAACAATTGTTACCCCACTCGTATTTAAAACTAAAAATGTTATCATTGAAGTAGAAGCCGTCTTTTTATCATCATTTAATTTTTGTAGTTCTTCCATTGCTTTTAAACCAAAAGGAGTTGCAGCAGATCCTAGTCCAGCCATATTAATAGCGATATTTGAAGCAATATATCCAAGTGCAGGATGTGATGTTGGAATTTTAGGAAATATCTTAGATAAAATAGGACTTAATAATTTTGCAATTTTAGAAATTAAACCTGACTTTTCAGCAATAGCCATAAGTCCCATCCAAATTACAAGTAAAGGCATAATATTTAATATTAAATCTAAGCAAGTATTACCTACCTCTATAATTTCATCATTAATAACACTTATATTTCCACTTATTAATCCATAAGTAATTCCAACAATTATAAATATTCCCCATATTATATTAATCATAATATTCCTTATTAAATAACATCTTTATTAATTTTTGATACCACTTTAATTCTTTTTCTTTTTTAGGCTCTTTAATATAAATATTTTCCTTAAAGTATTCTTTTCCATTTAAACTAACTGTTAAAGATCCAACTATATTTGTTGCATTATTATCGTAATAATTTATAGTAGTAATAATCTTGTTATATTCATCTTTTGTTAAAGACATATAAAAATCTCTATCAATAAAAGTATTATCATAATCAGTCTTTATTCTACCTTTAGATACTATCTTATAATTTTTTAAAGTATTAAAATATTTTTCATATAAATCTTTATGATCATTAAAATCATTTCCATCATTAAATGTTACTACTGTTAAATTAATATTATTTTTAGAAGCATTGGTAACTAAGGTTCTTTTAGCTTTTTTAGTATATCCCGTTTTGCCACCTGTACAATATTTATAACTTGTTAGTAATTTGTTTTTATTATGCCATATATATGATTTTAAATTAGTTTTAACTGTGATGTCTTTAGTACTTACAATTTTTTGATATTCAGGATTTTTAATAGCATAACTTGATAATAAGGCCATATCATAAACTGTTGATGTATTAGCACTATCTTTTTCTTCTAAGCCACTACTGTTAACAAAATTACTATGTTTCATTCCAATATTTTTAGCAAGTAAATTCATTAAATAAGCAAAATTTTCTGTTGAAGATGCTACTTGATAAGCAAGCTCTATAGCGGCATCATTTCCACTTCTTAACATTAAACCATAAAGAAGTTCTCTAATTGTTATTTCTTCACCAACAGATACATATATTCCACTTCCATATGATTTAAGAACACTGTCACTTACATTTATTTTTTTATCTAAATTAGTATTATTAATAACAACCATGCTAGTTAATATTTTAGTTATAGATGCAATTAAAGATTCTTTATTAATATTATTTCCTTCTAATACCCTATTATTATCAGTATCCATAACTATATAAGAAGATGCACTTATAGCACCTACTTTTAAAGGAAAAATCATTATTATTAAAATTATTATTATTCTTTTCATATATTAGATTTTATGATTATTTAAAAAGAAAAATACATAAACATACTTTCTTAAATTTAGATTATATAATAGTATTAAATTAACATGAAATAGAATTCTCATTTCTTCTTATTTATGTTAAACTTGATATAGTTTTGTTATGATAATTTGTATTTAAAATGGATGGTGATGTTATGAATAATAAGAATGAATATAATGTATATATTGATGAGTCTGGTGATGAAGGAATAAACAAGGGCTCAAAATATTTTATTTTAACAGCAATTATTGTTAAAAAAGAAAAAGACTTAGAAATATCTAAATCAGTAGATTTAATTAAAGAAAACTTGGAAATGTCACAAAAGATTCAATTACATTGGAAGTTATTAAAAGGTATGCCAAATAAAAATATGATTATGGATATAGTAGGTGGATTAGATATAAAAATAATAAATATAATTATAGATACAAAATGTATTCAATTTATACCATCAAATAATATTTATAATTTTTTTAGTGGATATTTATATGAAAGAATTTGTTGGTATATGAATGAAAATAATGGAGTTGCTAATATAAATATAAGTTCTAGAGGAAATTTATCAAAGAAGAAACTTAATGAATACTTAAATAATAAAAATCATAAGAAATTTAATATTGATACTAGTCGAATAAATCAAATAAAAATAATTCCAAATGAACGTAAAAAACTTTTACAATTAGCAGATTGTTGTTGCAGTGCACTATTTCAAGCTCTTAAATATAATAATGAATCTCATTTTAATTATATAAAAAGAATAAAGCATAGGCTATATTCTAAAAATAATAATGTGTTGAGTTATGGCTTAAAATTAGTTCCAAATGATAGTAATTCTATAGAATTAAAAAATTTAATTAGTTATTTAATAAAATAAAAAAGTGAGCTTTCCCCTGACTGAAGGTTCCCACAAGGCAAGCTTGCTGGTGTGAATTAATCGCACCCTTCAGTAACTCAGCGAACTACTCACTCACTGACTAAATACTATCAAAAAAATAATATCTTGTCAATTGTATTGTATGAAGAAATAGAAAAAAGATACTAAAGGATTTTTAAAACTATTAAAAATAATGTTATAATCATTATAGAAAGGTAAGATAATTTATGAATAATATTATTTTATTAACTATTTGTTTTTTACCTTGTTTATTCTTTTTAATATATTTTTATAAAGAAGATAAGATTGAAAAAGAACCTTTTAGTTTGTTAATTATTCTATTTATTTGTGGGATTATTTCTTCTTGTTTAACGGTTATAGTCTCTATGATTTTAAAAAGTAATATTAGCTTTATAAATTTATCTTATAGTGATTTAAATTTAATTCAAATTATTATCAAAGTTTTATTTGGAATAGTTTTAGTAGAAGAACTAATTAAATGGTTATTTGTTTATTTAATAAGTTGGAAAAATAAAAATTTTAATTACATATTTGATGCAATTGTTTATTGTGTATTCTTATCAATGGGATTTGCATTCTTGGAAAATATTATATATGTTCATACATTTAATAATTATGAAATAAGAACAATGATTGTTAGAAGTTTAATATCAGTACCTAGTCACATTGTTTATAGCGCTAATATGGGATATTATCTTGGACTTGCAAAATATTATTTAGTAAATAATGATATAAAAAGAGCAAAAAAATATAAAGTATTAAGTTTAGTTATTCCAGTATATTTTCATTTAGTTTATGATTTATTATTGGTAAGTAAGAATGATTTTATATTTATGTTCTTTATCTTTTATAATCTTGTTACTTATTATATTACTTATATTAAAATTAAAAAATTATCTAGCATTAAAAAAAATATATCTTAATTTAGGATATATTTTTATTTAGGTAATCATCAATTAATTCTTGGATTCCTGAAACAGTTGCTAATTTGGATCTATCTATTCTAGTAGGCTCTAAAAAAACACCATAATCTTCTAAGGTAGAAAATAATAAAATAAAAGCATATGAATCTAGTAAACCACTTTCAATTAAATTAATATCTTTTTCATAAACTAATTTATCTTCACATATTTCATATAGTATTTTATATAAATCTATTTTATTTTTCATAATTTACTTAAAGCCTTTCTATCTATTTTACCATTTAAATTAACTGGTAATTTATCTATAATGACAATACTTTTAGGTATCATATAATTAGGTAACATTGTTTTTAATTTTTCTTTTATATAATTTGAATCTTTATTTTTACTTACTACAAATGCTTTTAGAGTTTTAACAATATTATTTTCATCATATTTAGCAATTACAGCACAATCTATTACGTCTTTTATTTGTAAAATATTATTTTCAATATCATGAAGTTCAATACGATATCCTTTATACTTTATTTGATTATCTTTTCTTCCCGTAATATATAACATATTATTTTTTATGTAACCTAAATCGCCTGTTTTATAACAATTTATTCCATTTTCTTTATAAATATTATCAGTGGTAATATTTAAATAACCATCAAATACACTCTTACCTTTTAACACTATTTCATTATTTATTATTTCGATATTTACAGCCAGATTATTAATATCGCCAACTGGCAAAATATCTTCATTTACCATTTCTCTATTAATTTTTATGGCTGAAACTGCTGATGTTGCTTCGGTTGGTCCATAAGCATTAATAATATCGATATTTGGAAATAATAAATATAATTTTTTAACTAATTTAATTTCTAATTGTTCTCCACAGAAATAAATACATTTTAAATTAGGATAATTTTGACTATTAAAACTAGAATCTAATAAACATAATTTGATATATGTTGGAGTGCAAACAATTAGGTTTATATCTTTTAAAGTATTAAAAATATTAAAGTAGCTACATGAGCAATTATTATTAGTTGCAAATAACGTATGACCATTACATAGTGAATAATATAAGTCAGCAACACTTAAATCAAAACTAAAACTAGCAGTATTTAATACATTTATATTATGATAATTAGATAAAGGATAAATATTACTAATCCAGGTAACAAAATTATCTAAATTATTATAGGATATTGGAACTCCTTTTGGCTCTCCGGTACTTCCTGATGTAAAAATAATATAAGAAGTATTATTTAAATTATCTTCTTCTTTAATAGGAGCACTACTTAAATCTGTTGTTTTTGATATCTTAATATTAGGAATGTTAATTTCATAATCAGTTAAAATTAAACTTGCATTAGTCATTTTAATAATAGAATTTATTCTTGATGTTGGCATGCATGTTCCAATAGGGATATAAGCTCTTTTAGCAAGTAAACAAGATAAAATTGAAATGATCATATTAATTTCTTTATTACCATAAATAATAATTGGAGATGTTCCTTCATTTTTTAAGAATTTTGAATATTTAGTAGCGTTATTCCATAAATTTTCATAAGTTATACTTTCATTATCAACAGTATAAGCTACTCTATCAGGATACAACTTTACTATTTCTTTAATTTTATCTATTATCACATTTATTCACTTCTTATTTCATCTTTAGGAATTAAATCATAATCATACATTACTTCTGAATGATTATCTAAAATTAATTCTTTATATAACTCTTCATTTGTTAATCTATCAATTACAATACGATAAACTTTTGATATTCTAAAATATTTATTTCCTTCTTTTTTAAAATGATGATCTTCTTCAACTAATTTATATCGACAAGGGAATGCCTTTTTACTTCTAAGTTCACCGCAAAGTTCGCCACCATCTATCCATACAAGAATTTGAATATCTTGATCAGTATTATTTTTAAAACGATAGTCTAAGTTATTATAACAAACACTGGTTCCAGTACCAAAAGGTACTCTTCTTCGGTCATCAGGAAATAAAGCATCTGAATGATGATGAAGTTCAGTTACTTCTAATGGACTATTTAATACTAAATAATGAATCATGTTAGCCATTTGACATAATCCGCCACCAGTACCCGCATAAAACCCATCTCTTCCAATAACTAATCCTTCTTTATATCCTTTTTCTTTTGTTGGTTTTCCCACCATTTGCCAATATGAAAAAGTTTCTCCTGGATGAATAATTATACCATTTATTTGATTACATGCTAGGCTAATATTTGTTACTTTATTTTCTTGAAGTTTAATATCTACTCCATGTAATTTTCTTATCAATATCGAAGTATGACTTTTAACAATATTGGGTAATGGTTCTTTATTTTTAGTTTTTGCTATCTTTTCTTTACTTAATAAATCTTTTGTTTTTCTTAATAAAATTTCTTTTTGAACTGATATTTTATAGCATGTTGGACTTATATCGCAGAATAATTTTCTAGTCATAATCATATACTCCTACTCAAATTTCAAATTAATTATAACAAATTAATATTAAAAATGATATTATATAAGTAATTACGGTGAATATTTATGAAGTATATAATTAAAAATATTAATGATTATAGTGATAATGAGATTGATAATTTTTATAGTAATATTTATATTGAAAAGAAAAAAAGAATTAATAATTTTAAGAATGAACTTAAAGTAAAACAATCAATTATTGGGGAACTTCTTTTAAGAGATTTATTGGATAAATATTATAATATCGACTATAATGAATTAGAATTTAAATTTAATAAAGATAATAAACCTTTTATTGTTAATAAAAATATATTCTATAATATAAGTCATTCTTCTAATTATGTTATAACTGTTGTTTCTGATAAAGAAATAGGTATTGATATCGAAAAGATTAGAGAAACTAATATTAAATCTATTAATTATTTTGCTAGTAATAAAGAAAAAGAATATATTTTATTAGAAGATAATAATCTATATAAACGATTATTTGAAATTTATACTTTAAAAGAAGCTTATATTAAAATGATGGGAAAAAGTATATTTGATATTAAAA
>CANNTX010000024.1 GCA_947522695.1 uncultured Bacilli bacterium
ATTGATAACGAATATAAGATCAAATTAGATGATAGATATAATTATATTGATTTACTGCTTTATAATATTAAATACAGGTGTTATGTAGTCGTAGAATTAAAAGTAACTGAACTTAAGAAGGAACATACTGGTCAGATTATGACTTATATGAATTATATAGATAAGAATATAAAAACCATTGAAGAAAATGATACAGTAGGAATTATCATTTGTAAGCAAGACAATGAATATGTAATTAAATATTGCTCTGATAATAGAATAATTGCTAGAAAATATGAATTAATATGATTTAATGTATAGGATGTGATAACATTTTTAAAAATGTTGAAGGGTTTAAGGATTTAATTAAGCAAATAAAAACAACCGAAGAAATCATAAAAAGTCAAAAAAATTAATTTAAAACATTAAAATTTTAAAAAATAATTGAATTTTAATTTGTAATCTTTTTTGCTCAAATTTATATCCATAAACGTATGTCACCACAAAGAATAATAGGTATGGTCATCCAAATAAGGAAGTATTATGTTTAAGATTAAAAATAATAAATTAAAAATTGAGACTTGTAGTCCGTAGAAAGGAGATTGATAAAATGAATGAAATAAAAGAATATACAGAAAAAGTATTTGAAGATATTAAACATATAGATGAAAATAACCATGAATATTGGTTAGCAAGGGAATTACAGAATATTTTAGGATATTATCAGTGGCGAAGTATAAATGATTTAATTGAAAGAGCTAAAGTAGCTTGTAAAGAAAGTAAAAATAACGTAGATGATCATTTTGCGTTGTACCGCAAAATGGTTAATATAGGATCTAAAACAACAAGAAATATTATAGATTACAAATTATCTAGATACGCTTGTTATTTAATCGTGATGAATGGAAATCCCAAGAAAGAAATAATTGCACTTGCTCAAACATATTTTGCAATTCAAACAAGAAAACAAGAATTAAATGAAAAAGAATATAACGAACTAACAGAAGATGAGAAAAGATTATATAGAAGAAATCAAATAAGAAAAGGAAACTATAATTTAAATATGACCGCAGTTAATAGTGGTGTAAAAGATTTAGCAAGATTTCACAATGCAGGATATAAAGGACTTTATAATGGTGAAACAGCAGATGATATTTTTAAAAGAAAAAAATTAAGATATAGAGAAGATATTCTAGATAATATGGGGAGTGAAGAACTTGCAGATAACATATTTAGAATTGCTCAAATAGATGCTAAATTAAAAAGAGATAAAGTAGATAATGAATATACTGCTAATTCTGTTCATTATGAAGTAGGTAAAGAAGTAAGAAATAGTATTAAAAGATTAGGTGGTACTATGCCTGAAATTTTACCAACTCCAAAGACAAGTTTAAAAGAATTAGAAAAAGAAACTAAGAAAATAAAATAATATAAAGTTAAAGACCATTCAAAATAAGGAAATACAATAGAAATTAGTAAAAAAAATAATTGACGTTTCTTATTTGGAATAAAATGATTTCACAAAGTGTTTAGTGTTAAAAATGTGTCGACACAATTGACATCGAATCATTATTGCTAAATATTGTAATTAGATAAAACAAATTTTTTGTATTATGAAAAAATAAATTATTATATAAGTCAACAAATATTAATGTTATAATTAGTTAAAGGAAATGATTATTTATGCTAAAAATTAATGATATGGAAATCAAAACTCAATTATTAAACCATGTAGGAAGAGTTGCCGATGCTCTTTACAGCATGAATGCTGAAGAAATCATTGTCGCTAGATCAAATTTGCCAAATAATTATCTAAAAATATTAACTAAAATTTGTTTTCAAAATTCGAAATAGTGGGGTAAGTATGAAAAATGATTTTCAAGAAATAAAGAAACTAATAAATGACTTAATTGAAATATCTGGTAAACAATTAGATAGTCTTAGTGAAGAAGTTGAAGAAATTATAAAATATCATGTAACTAGTGAATATATTATAAGCAAACTATTTGATTCCATATTAAGTTTGTCATTTGCAAAAGATGAAGAAGTTAAAAATTTATTTTATAAACTACTAAATTACTGTTATACATTTAATAACAATTTAGCATCAGATTATGAAAATATCTATAAAGAATATTATTGTGACGAAGAAATCAAAATTATAAGCAAAAATAAAGAGAATTATTATAAATAACAATGTAAAGTTTTATTAACTATTTAAATAAATATTAAATTTCAAAATTTATTTGTTATAATTTAATAAAAGAGGAGAATGAAATATGCAGAAAATAACAATAAGTATAGAGGAAATAAACAACAATCCAAATTTAGACATAAGTGAAAGATTAGCCAAATTAAAAAATAAATACAACGATAAATATTCTGAAGATGATCTTAAAAGTATAGCGATTGCATCAATTAAACAAGAATACGAATTATTTGCTAATAATCGTATAAACTTTACCAAAGAAGCTGATGATTTGTTAGAAAAAATAAAAAATGGTGGTGAATTAAGTGATAGAGAAGCATTTATTTTAAGTTGTGATGATCCTCAAATAATTTCAGAATATTCAAAGTTTGATGATATTAAAAACCGAATACAAGATAATAATGCAGTCACATTAGATGATTTTAATTTTTTATGCGAAGCAATGAAATTGGATCCACATACGAAAAGACTGTTAGAGATAGGATATAAAAGTAAAGGATTAATTTCAGATTACTCGCAAAGTGTTGGTAAATTATCACTAGATGATTTTAATTTTTTATGCGAAACAATGAAATTAGATTCATATACGAAAAAACTTTTAGAGATAGGATATAAAAGTAAAGGGCTAATTTCAGATTACTCGCAAAGTGCTGGTAAATTATCACTAGATGATTTTGAATACTTATGCAGTTCTGCTAAAATGGATGATGATATTAAAGCTGTGTTATTAGCCGAATTTAAAAATAAAGGATTGATTTCTGAATTTAAACCTGAAAATAGTGAAAAATATCACAGATAAAACTACAAATATTAAAACTATATTTGTAGTTTTTATTAGATTATTGTAAAATAATTTCGGAGGTATTTATCATGCTAACAATTAAAAATTTAAATGTATCAGTTGGTGAAAAAGAAATATTAAAAGATTTTAATTTAACTATAAATGAAAAAGAAGTTCACGCCATTATGGGTCCAAATGGAATAGGAAAAAGCACTATATGTAAAACTATAATGGGAGATCCTAATTATATAGTAACAAGTGGTAATATCATTTATAATGATACTGACTTATTAAAACTAAATGTAAGCGAGCGTGCAAGATTAGGAATTTATCTTTTAAATCAAAGCCCAATTGAAATACCTGGCGTATCAAATGCGGAAATGTTAAGACTAAGATTAAATGAAAATAATCCTAATCCAATATCAATATTTGATTTTAATAAAAAAATGACATCTATTTGTGAAAAATTAGATATTCCTAAAAGTTTTATTCATCGTGGAATCAATGAAGGAATGAGTGGCGGAGAAAGAAAGAAAAACGAACTTCTCCATTTATGGATGTTAGAGCCTAGCTTAATTATTTTAGATGAATTAGATAGTGGTCTAGATATAGACTCCCTAAAAACAGTAACAAATAGTTTAAATGAATATTTAGAAACACATCCTAAAGCATCAATCTTATTAGTAACTCATCATGAACCACTTCTTACTATGTTAAATGCTAGTCACATTCATATTATGAAAGATGGCCATATTATTAAATCAGGTGATTTATCCCTAGCAAAGGAAATAGAAAACCAAGGATATAAAAATATCTAGGTTAATTAAGTAGATGCAAATGAAAAAAGATAATATAATATTAGTAGATAATGATGTAGTTAAAGAAATAAATTATTTTAATAAATCATTAGAAATTAACACGATTGAAATAAAAGATAATTCATCTTTAACTATAAATTATTTTATAGATGCCACAGATGATAATAATGAAATAAATATTTATATTGGAACTAATTCAAGTCTAGTCTTTAATCATTCATATATTAATAATACCAATTACAACTTAAAAATAAACATTAATTTTACAGGTGAAAAATCAAATGTATTAGTAAATGTAAGAGGAGTTAATAATGAAGGAACATCTAAAGTAGACATTGATGGAACACTGCTTAAAGGTAATAATAACAATATATTGGATGAAAAAATTAAAATTATAAATATTAATAATGGTAAAGTTATTTGCAAACCAAACATGTATATTAAAACAAGTCAAATCATAGCTAATCATGAAAATGCCATTGGAAATATTAATAAAGATGAAGTATTTTATTTAATGAGCAAAGGTATAAATAAAGAAAATGCTGAAAAACTAATAGTTCAAGGATATTTATTAAGTGTTATTGATAATGAAGAATTAAAAACTAAAATAAGAGAATATTTAAATTCAAGGAGGTGAAATATTTATGCATCGTGATGATTTTCCTAAAGAACTTATGAATAATGTAATTTATTTAGATAATGGTGCAACAACTTTTAAACCCAAAGTAGTTTTAGACAAAATGAATGAATACTATACTAAATATTGTGCGAATGCCCACAGAGGAGATTATAGTTTAAGCTATAAAGTTGATGTTGAATATGAAAATGCTAGAATTAAAGTTGCTAAATTTATTAATGCAAATCCAGATGAAGTAGTGTTTACTAGTGGAGCAACCGAAAGTTTAAATATAATTGTAAAAGGATTCTTTGAAAATAATTTAGAAGCCGGGGACGAAGTTATAATTTCTGATGCCGAACATGCTAGCAACGTTATGCCATGGTTTAGATTAGCAACAAAATATGGAGTAGTAATAAAAAGAGTTAAATTAGATGGAAACCTTCATGTTACATTAGAAAATTTAAAAGAGACAATAACTCCTAAAACCAAAGTAATCTCACTTGCTGAAATAACAAACGTTGTTGGTGATATAAGACCAATGAAAGAAATATGTAAACTTGCCCATGAAAATAATATATTTGTAGTCTGTGATGGAGCCCAAAGTGTTCCTCATCGCAAATGTGATGTCAAAGATAGTGATGTCGATTTTCTAGCCTTTTCTGGTCATAAAATGTGTGGACCCACTGGAGTAGGTGTTTTATATGGTAAAAAAGAATTATTAGAAGAAGTAGAGCCAATTCTTTTAGGCGGTGGAATGAATGAATCTTTTGATAACGAAAATGAAGTATATTTAAAAGATTTACCACAAAGATTAGAAGCAGGAACTCCTAATATTGCTGGTGTAATTGGACTAGGAGCTGCCATTGATTACTTAGAAAAAATTGGAATGGATACCATCAGTATTTATGAACAAAAATTAAAATCATATTTAATAAGTAAATTAGCAAAAATTCCATATATTCAAATTGTTAATGAAGAGGCTGACAGTGGAATAGTCGCATTTAATGTAGAAGATGTCTTTAGTCAAGATGTTGCCTATTATTTAAATAAATACAATATTTGTGTTAGAGCCGGTAATCATTGTGCTAAAATATTAAAACATTCAACAGGTGTAAAAAATACTGTAAGAGTAAGTTTATATTTTTACAATACTAAAGAAGAGATAGATAGCTTAGTTGAACTATTATCAAATAAAGATAAAATAATAAAGGAAATGATTTAATGGAACCAGAAGTTAGAAGAGAAATAATATTAGATAATTATAGTAATCCTTTTCATAAAGAAACCCAAGGAGAAGATTTTGAAACAGCAAACGCTAATAATTCATCATGCATTGATAATATAAATATTTTTATTAAATTTGATGGAAATATCATTAAAGATGCTTACTTTGATGGAGAAGCCTGTGCTATATCAACTGCTAGTACATCTATTATGTTAAAAGAAATTATTGGTAAAACTAAAGAAGAAGCTTTAGCTATAATAGATAACTTTAATAATATGATAAATGAGCAAGAATATGATAAAGATAAAATGAATGAATCACTCGCTTTTGATGAAATGTACAAGCAAGAAAGTCGTAAAACCTGTGCAACACTTCCGTATAAAGCATTATATAAATTAGTTTCAAAATAAAATTAAAATTTAAATGGAGTAACATCC
The DNA here is from genome assembly GCA_947522695.1 of uncultured Bacilli bacterium. GTDB lineage: Bacteria > Bacillota_I > Bacilli_A > RF39 > UBA660 > CAG-533. The sequence goes on from CANNTX010000024.1 coordinate 6,069, forward strand.
ATTTTCTTTTTTGTTAAAAGTACAAATATATTTTGCATAAATAATAATTTAATTATATAATTTTATTAGGATGTGAAAAAATGGAAAATAAAATAACTCACGTTGGAATCATTATGGATGGAAATCGTAGATGGGCCAAAGAAAAAAATAAGAAATCATTAGAAGGACATAGAGCAGGAGCAGATCGCATATGCTCACTTGCTAAATATGTATTTGATAAAGGAATTAAATATTTAAGTATATATGCTTTTTCAACGGAAAACTTTAACCGTTCAATAGAAGAAGTAAGTTATTTAATGGATTTACTTATCGCTACATTTAATAAAAAATTAAAGAATTTAGCTAAAGATAATATTAAAGTAGTTTTTTCTGGGCGAAGAGAAAATTTATCTGATAAAGTCTTAGCTTGCATTGATAAAGTTACCGAATTAACTAAAGACAACACCGGTGGCACTTTAAATGTTTGCTTTAATTATGGATCAAAACCAGAAATTGTTGACGCCTGTAATAAATTAGTTAAAGACAATAAAGAAATAACTGAAGAAAATATCAGTCAGTATTTATATCAAGATATTCCACCTCTAGATTTAGTAATTAGAACAAGTGGAGAATATAGACTATCAAATTTTATGTTATGGCAAGCAAGTTATGCCGAATTATACTTCACCAAGGTATATTTTCCTGATTTTGATGAACACGAGTTTGATCTAGCCTTAGAAGAATATAATCATCGTCATAGAAGATTTGGAGGAAACTAATGAAAAAAAGAATAATAAGTGCAATTATAATGTTGTTGATAGCGATTCCATTAATAATCATTGGAAATAAGGCATTCATATTAGGCATCGCAGTTATAGGATTAATGTCATTTTATGAAATAATTAAATTAAATAAATACCCAAAAATAGTAAAAATATTATCGTTTATATCCTATATGATAATAATATTTAATAATTATGAGTCAAATTTTATAATTAACAACTTCGATTTCAAATTATTAGCGTTAGCCATACTATTAACATTAATACCTGTAATAAAATATCAACCAAGTAATGAATATACAACCAGTGATGCTTTTAGCTTAACAAGCTTTTTACTCCTAGTCGGATTAGGTTTAAACTTTTTATTATCAACTAGAAATTATTCTTTAAGTTATTTTATTTTGTTAATGTTAATTCCAATTTTTACGGATACATTTGCTTACTTTGGTGGTATGCTGATTGGAAAACACAAAGTAACAAAGTTATCGCCTAAAAAAACATGGGAAGGATGTATTACAGGGCTTTTAGTATCAACCATTCTTTCTTCAATATATTATATATATTTTATTGGAAATAATCTAACTTTAAATAAAGTTTTAATTTTAACACTCGCAAGTATAATAGCTCAAATAGGTGATTTATTCTTTAGTGCTATTAAAAGAAATCATAATATTAAAGACTTTAGTAACTTAATTCCCGGACATGGTGGAATAATAGATAGATTAGATAGTATCATATTTGTATCATATTTGTTTATAATATTTATAGATTATTTATAGGAGGAAACAATGTTATCAATTATATATTTAATATTAATATTAGGAATTTTAGTGTTTGTTCACGAATTTGGACACTTTATTACTGCTAAAAAAATAGGAGTTTATGTTAATGAATTCGCCATTGGAATGGGACCTAAAATTTACTCATTTAAAAGAAAAAATAAAAACGATCCAACCGAATATTCCATTAGATTATTACCAATTGGTGGATTTTGTGCAATGGCCGGAGAAGTTATTGAAGATGAAGATAATAAAAAAATAAAAAAGAATGAATACATGTGTAATCGTTCTAAATTAGAAAGAGTAATAATATTGCTGGCTGGTGTAACTATGAATATCTTACTAGCATTAGTTCTACTATTTATTCAATCTCTTATTTGGGGACATACTGAACAAAAATCAATAGTAGGATATGCTCCAGAAGGTTATCCTATTGCTGAAGCAGGCATTGAAGTAGGTGATAAAATTACCAAAATAAATGGATATAAAGTAAATACTTGGGATAAAGTAACATTAATAATGAGTTATAAAAATGATAAACCATATACTGAATTTGAAGTGGAGAAGAAAGATGGCTCTATTAAAAGTTATCAAATTACCCCATTAAGTAAAATTAATGAAGATGGTACAGAAACTAAAGTGTTCGGTATTGGAGTTGGAGATAAAGAAATAAGAGGATTTTTGCCTTCATTAAAATATGCTTTTACTAAGTTAGGTAGTATTGTGTCTACAATGTTATTAATAATAATTAATTTATTTACCGGCAAATTATCATTATCAGCGTTATCTGGTCCAGTTGGTATGTATACTGTTGTTAAAAGTGCTGGAACATTTAGACAACTTTTATATCTAACATCATATTTAAGTATTAATTTAGCAGTTATTAATGCAATTCCATTTCCAGCTTTTGATGGAGGAAGAGTATTGTTTGTAATAATAGAAACAATTAAAGGAAGCAAAGTAAAACCAGAAGTAGAAAATATCTTCCATTCAGTTGGATTTATTCTATTAATGCTTTTAATGATATATATAACAATTCAAGATATTATAAGATTAACTTAAAACAAAAAAATCTAATGAGATTATATTTCTCTCATTAGATTTTTATTTTTATAAGGATCTTTTTTATCAATTTTATCTACAAATAAGATACCATTTAAATGATCAATTTCATGTTGGAACGCAACCGAAATATCTTCACGAACTCTCATAGTAAAAGGATTACCATTTTCATCAAAAGCAGAAACAGTAATTCTAGCATATCTTGGAACAATTCCTTCAACTTCACGATTTACTGATAAACAGCCTTCGCCTTCGCCAACATATATTAATTCCTCACTTTTACTAATAATTTTTGGATTAATAACAACATACCTTCTAAATTTACCATCATCTAGTTCTTCTGAAATAACAAATATTCTTTTTTTAATCCCAATTTGAACAAAAGAAAGTCCCATTCCCGGTCTTAAATCATATTTTTCAGAATATTCTTCAATTTGACTCATTTCTAAATATGTTAAAGAATCGTCAATAAGTTTTTTAGTTTTACCATCTAAAGGAAAAACAACATCTTCAGATTTTTCATGTAAAATCTTATTAGATTCATCTAAAATTTTAATATTAGGTAACTTCATAATTTACGCCCCTTTCATAATACGATATATTTTAGCAAAAATTTTAAAAAAGATAAATACTAAAATTTGACCTTATCCCCAATATTTATTTCATAATTTAATAAAGTGGGTATTTCCAAAGCATTTTTACTATATTTTAATATAATTACACTCCATGGTTTAATATTTTTTCTTTTTTCTATAACAATCAAATTATCATCTAAACCATAAATATCAATAGTAATTCTCATAAAGAAAGTGTGTATCATATTAGTTTTATAAAAAATCATTCCATAATTAACATTTTTTTTAAACATTAATCCCTTTAATTTCATAAAAAAGGAATTTGCTTTTACAATCTTCATAATCAATCACAAATACATTATATATAATAATTGACAAAAATGCAAAATTAATGCGATAATAATGATAGGGTGAAAATATGAAAAAACTAAATAATCGTGGTCAAGCTTTAGTAGAATATGTAGTAATCATTGGATTAGTTACAGTATTAGTAGTAGGACTAGTTTCATATTTTGGAGGATATCTAAAAGATGCAATGACTAAGACAGGTTGTTCCTTAGTTGGAGAAGATTATAAACAAGGTGATAAACCTGGAGAAGGCGAATGTGTAAGTAAAGATACATCTTTAGAAGATATGCTTAAATAATATCTATTTCCGGATTTGCATTTTTATATATTTCGACATATAAGTATATTGCACCACCTATCAAAATACATATACTAGCAAGTAATAAAAGTTTCCTATAAGTAGGGGAATCTTTTTTTGTGTTTTTATAAGTAACACAAGTAGTATAAATATATATGCATAATGCGATAAACAACACAAGAATATTTATATATCTAAAAATTTTACGATACTTTTCATCGACCGTATAAAGATATTTTTCTTCAAAATAATTACTAATAAAATTTGCTCCAATTATAAAAAGATATATTAACCAAATAATATTTTCTTTTTCAACATCAAATAGTTGGCCACTTATACTTTTATTCATATTAATTAATATGATAAATATTTGATAATAATTAATAAATGTATAAAACCCAAAAATATGTTTGCATAAATTTCCTTTTTATGCTACAATAAACCCTAATAAAAGGGGAATATATATGTTTTGGAATAATTTATTTAAAAAGAAAAATAAGATATATAATACAGATATAGTTAATAATGCCTATTCTAAAATGCCTACATATGAAGAATTAACTACTGAAGAGCAAGAATATGTTAATAACTTAAAAGAAGAATATTTAAACTTTTACGAAAAAGAAGATAATTATATTAATTTAGATAATGAACTATTTAATGAAATAAAAATGTATCAAGAATTAGCCCTAGATATTATGTATAATGACCATTTTGGTAATATTGTTAATTCAATAATAGATAGTAAAAAATTAGTATATTATTCTCATCAAATAACCGAAATAAATAATACTTTAAAATATAAATATATTGCCTTAAATGAACTAAGGAAAAATAAAAAATATCTAGCTAAACATATGGGATTATATGTCTTAGGAAGAAGAAAAATAAACATATTAAAAGCTTTAGATCATCAAATGAACATTATAAATAATATGTTTGTTATTGCCGACCAAAAAATAACCGATTACTGTGCCTGTGCCATTGCAAACTATCCTAAAAATATAGATGAAACAACAGAAAAAGAATTAAATGATAGATATATTGAAGTAGAGAAAGATTATAAAGATTTATTTAACACTTCAATTAATTTAGATGATAATTTGACAAATACAGACAAAACAACATATATCGAAATACTTATAGATAAATTTATATATGAAAATAAAGATTTGATAGGAGAATTAAAAGAACAACTAGACATAATAGCTAATAGCGAAATAAAAAATATAGTTGTACAAATAAATGTAATTGATATTTTAATGAAAATCAAAATGTATTACAACATTTTTAATAAGTATGGCAGAAACAAATTAACCAAAGAAGACTTTGAAGATTTATATCAAATAATATTCAATGTTTATACTTATTTTCCCTCATTTAGTTATTTTAATTTTAGTAGATATTATAATTCTATTACAGATAATAATGAAAAAGAATTTTATAGGTCAATAATTGATTTCAAATTAGTCTTATTAAAATTGAAACAATCGCCAATATTTAAAGGAAATAAACAATATTCAGAAGATATAGTTAATATTTTAATGACTATATTTGAAAAATATGATAAAGATTATTGGAATTTATCAAACTCTTCTAACATTAGTTTTTTTTCTAATTATTTTGATAACCTTCCAATTACCGAAAAGATAATAAATTTTAATTTAAAGTTATTATTATCATTAGATTATGAAAGCGGATTTAATGATTATTTTGCTGATAAAAAATCTATTTATGTAAGTTACTTGAAACGTAATTTAGTGGTAAAAGATTTTTACAAGCTGTTAATAGGAGTAAATAACTATTTATCCAAAAATGATATAACTGAAGAACAGCTTAAAAATGAATTGCTTAATATTTCAAACAGATCTAATAATGATGCATCTATTGATTCTGATACTAACAAGAAAGAAACTTATACTTTATTAATTAATATAATTAATGATTATAAAGCATATGAGCCAATCCTTAAATTATATTCATCTTTATATGATATTGATTTTAATATTTTTCCAGAAAATATTTTAAGTAAGCATATAAATATTTTAATAAATTATTATGATCATGGTAATGGAGCATTAATTATTAACAATAATATAGATGAATTAGATATCAAGTGTTCGCAAAAAGACGATAGAATATTGATTATAAATGGTAATATTGAAACAATGAATATACAAATTGCCTCAGATCTAGCTAATGAGGATAATGTAATGCATACCAGAGTATTGTTGCCTATTAAGCCATTAAAAATGAATTTTTATAATGACAAATATGACATAGATTCTGATATAAGTTTCATTGTAAAAAAATATCAAGTGAAATATGCAACATTTGACGAAGAAACTGGAATTATGAGTTATGATTACATTAAAAAAATATTTGCGAAAATAGGTAAGATGTTCATCTTAAGAGAGGAAATATTAGATTATAGTGAATCAGAAATGTGTATTTATTTAAAAAAAATATTTAGGCCAATTATAGATATTATAGATGATGAAGATAGTAGATTAGCAACACTTGGATATTCACGTAAAATGAATTTTATGACTGTTTGGCTTGAATTATTTAGCAATATGTCAATTTTATTTCAAAATGGAATTATTATGTATTTAGATCGTTCAATAATTGAAAACTATGGTATTAGTAATAATATTGGAATACTTTCGTACGTCATGATATCTTATGACGAAGCAATAAAATTTTTTGTAAAAGCTTTAAAAAAATATAAAACAGACATAATAAGAACAGAAAAAAGAATAATAAAGAGTAAATAGTCAAATGAAATATCACAAAAAATATGAATTTTGCGAACAAATGATTTGACATTTATTAAAATATGTGCTAAAATACATATACAAATAAGGGATATGGGGGTTTTAGAAATGAAAGGATATATCTTAGATTATATAAATGAAAATGAATATAAGAAATTAGAAAGAGCATTAAAAAAATATAATATGCTTGCTTTTAAAGAATTAAACTTTAGTTTTTATCCAGCATTAAGAAGTGGTAATTTTTTAGGAGAACTAGTTTCTAAGAATAAAGCCAAAGGAACCGAAACATATGAGTTAAAACTTAAGAGTGATCATATGTTTAGTCAAGTTCACGGTGATATTAAATTACATTACATTGTTTATAAAAAAGAGAATGTTGTTATGTTAGATACTATAACTCCATCTGATATATTATTAGAAGGACATATGGCTGAATTAACGACGTATAAAGGTGTAATGATTAGTAAAGCTAATGCTGAAAAAGATATGTTTAAAATTGATTTATTAAATATGTTACAAGATAATAAACATTAATCTTAAGAATAAGAATAAAGGGGAAATATATTATGAAAGAATCTAATGAAAACAGTGATTTAAAATCATTTTTAATAGTAAACAAAAGTATTGATGACTTACATGATTTAATCGGTACTGAATATTTTTATTACATCTATTATAGTATTTTAAAAATAATAAAACAGATTTATATGAATATGAGAGGTATTAAACAAATCCCTGGCAATAACAATAAAATGTTAAAAGATTTGCTTAAAGATTCAAAATTAAGTGATTATGAAATAAAAATAATTGAAGAGCCTGGTTTTGCTGAAAATTATAGTAAATGTACAGAATTGGGAGATTCAAATAAAATGTTTGATAATTTAATAGAGCTTTATTATTATTGCTTTGGTAATGTTCATAACGAAATTCTAGAAAATTCATCTAACGAAGAAATTAATTCATTAAGAAAAATATAAAAAGAATGTTCAAATCAATCAGAACATTCTTTAATTTTGTCAAAAGTATGGTGCAGGTAACAGGACTTGAACCTGCACGGATGTATCCACTAGATCCTAAGTCTAGCGCGTCTGCCAATTCCGCCATACCTGCATAAAAAAATGGTGGATCTTGTAGGACTCGAACCTACGACCGCCCGGTTATGAGCCGGATGCTCTAACCAACTGAGCTAAAGATCCTTAACACTTCTTAAATATAACATAAATTATTTTAGAGTGCAATTATTTTTTTACTATTTTTAATAATTTTATAAAAATATGTATAAATACAAGCATTATTAATATAATTTAATATGATAAAACTATTAAAAATAATAATTTGTCTATTACTTATCAGCTACAGTATTTCATTTTATATAATTTTTTTAAATGAATTATATATTGAAGGATTCTTAAAATATCTATTAACAATAGTAACCCATTTCGAAACATTAATGCTAATTCCTTCTATTTTAATTCTAATGTATACTTTACATCCCAAAATATAAATGTTAGAATTAGTGAGTAAGGTGGTAAAAAATGAAAAAAGTGTTAATATTTATTGTAATGTTATTAATGCCTTTATCTGTTTATGCAAATGATTATAAAGTAACTAATCATATAATAGATACAGAAGTAGAAATAGCTGGTGCAATAAAAGTAAAAGAATTAATTGTGGTTGAAGGAAAAATAGATTATTTAAATAGAAAACTAAATTATTATAGTTTTGGAACAAAGGCATGGGATGGAAAAGAAGCCGTTGATTTCGAAGGATCATCATTTTATAATGCACCAAGTGTAAGCATAAATAAAGTATCTGCATTTAAATTAACTGATAAAATTGATATTAATAATTTAAACCGTGATGAAACTAGTGCATTAAAAGAATTCGATTTAAAGAATCCCAGTAAAGAAGGATATTCTTACAAAGATAATAAGAATGGTACTGGTGATTTAAAAATATTATATCCATCAGAAGATAATATTGCGTTATATATTGAATACACTGTAAATAATGCAGTTGTTAAACATAACGATATTAAGGAACTTAATTATACATTTAAAAATTTAAATTTAAATGCTGAAAAAACAATAGTTAGAATAATCACACCATATCCAGTAACTAAAGAAGATGAAGACGAATATAATATCTGGATTCATGGGCCTAGAAATAGCGTGTTTCAAGAAATAGTAAACTCTAATGATTCAAAAGTTGGTTTATATGGTGAATTTGATAAAGTATCTGAATTTAATGTAAGAATGACAATGCCTCAAGATTTTGTTGGTATAGATATGATGTTAAGTAAATCAAACGTTGATGCATTAGACAAGATAAAAGAAGTTGAAAATGCTCGTAAAAACACAACAGAAACAAATGCAAAATTATTAAATAATGTAGTCTATGGTTTAATTGGTCTATCTGTATTATTATTAATTGGAACAATATTAATACCTATAATGAACTTATTAGATAAAAGAATACTATTATTACTTGAAATATTTGGAATCTTATTATGTATATTTAATTACTTATTCTATAAATTCCAATATCCATATTTATATGTAGACGTTTTAATCCCAATTGTTAGTTTAATAATTAGCAAAATAAAAAAGAAATAACGATAACTGTTAGAAAAAATCTAGCAGTTTTTTAATTAAATAATCAACTCTACATAAAATAGAGCAACATTTAAAATTACTTATGATAAAATGTAAATGTAAGGGAGGCCATATGGAAAGTTTAGGAGAAAAAATAAAAAATATTAGAATATCAAATAATTTAAAACAAAATGAACTTGCTGATATTTTGCATATATCTGAAAAAACAATATCTAGTTGGGAAAACGATCGTACAACACCAGATTTGAATATGATTTATAAAATATCAAATTACTTTAAGAAAAGTTTCTATTATCTAATTAGTGATGATTATAATGATTTAAATAATAATGAAATAGAAATAAAACTAAAAATAGATAAAAGCGAATATGAAAGACTATTAAATTTAGTAAAAAACAAAGCAAAATACAAAAATACTGTTAAACAAATTGATACTTATTTTAGTTTAAAAGATAAGAATAGTTGGTTAAGAACAAGAAATGAAAATGGAAAGTGTATCTTTAATTTAAAAAAGAAAATAAATAATTCTTATTATGAAAAATATGATGTTTTAATTGATAATTTAAATAATCTAAATAAAATATTACAGGAATTAAATGTTAATAAAATAGGAACGATTATTAAAGAAAGAACTATATATGTATATGAAAATAAGTATGAATTTTCTTTTGATAATGTCGAAAACATTGGATTGTTTATAGAAATAGAAGTAATTAATCAAATTGGAAATTATGAAAAAGACACCTATGACTTATTAAATTTAATGAAAGAATTAAAAATTGATTTAAATATGATTGAAAGAAGAAAATATATTGATTATTTGATAAAGGAAAAATAATGAAAAGAGAAGAATTAATTAAATTAAAGAAAATGTTTAACCAAGAACTTGAAAGAAGAACAAGAATCAATCAATTATTACAAGAAAATAATGTTTTAGAATATTTAAAACTTAATGGAATAAATCCTGAAAGACTACAAATTGAAGATAAATGGAATATAATAAAGGAATTATTAAAAAATATCGATATTACCGAAACAAATGGTATATTAGTATATACAAACAATTATAGGTTAGAATGTAAAATATGTTATGAAGAAACTGATTATTATCGAATTACTGTTCCATTTAATGATAGTGAAACTGAGTATCAAACCTTTAGAAATATTGAAACAGGAGAAATTTATACAAGTTGTCCTGATGATTATGTTAAAAGTGAATTTGATAGTAATGACTATAAATATCGATTTCCTAATAAACCAAATATGACTTTAAATGAATTTTGTCTCGAATTACATAATCGCTTATTAACAAGTGAATTAAGGCAAAAATACACAATATTAAATCCTTATAACAGTAGTAAAAATCAAAATGGATATGAAGAAGTAAGAAAAGACTTCTTTGAAACAGCTATAACTAAAGGGCAACCTAGTGCTAAGAAGTTAATACTTTCTAAATACCCGTTAATGAAATAAAGAAGTGATGAAATTGATTAATGAAAACATAAAACAATATATAGATAAATTTATTAAACAAGAACAAATCAATAATTATATAGGTATAATCGTTTATGGAAGTTATGTAAGAAATATGAATAATAATTTATCTGATTTAGATTTAATGATTATTAAAGATAATTACGAAACTCAAGACTGTGGAAGTTGTGTAATAGATGGAATAAGAGTAGAATATTTTGTTGAAAGTTTAAAAACAATATATCAAAAAATTAAAGAAGAAATTCAAAATAATGATCCATCTCATTTAACTAAATTTGCAACATGTTTAATTTATTATGATAAGGAAGGAAAAGTTAAAGAATTAATTGACTTTGCTAAAGAAGCTTATGATACGAAAATAGAACACACTTTATCTGATAACGATAAATTTGCTATTTTTGGTATTAATAATCGAATTGAAGATTTAGAATCTTTAATAAATAGCAATAGTTTTTATGCAGTATATTTCATCGTTTTAGAAAAAATCAGAAACTTATATTCTAAAATAAATGGAATAATTGACTTACCTGTTATGAAGATAGAAAGAATATATAATGATAAGGAATATGCAAAAAATTATATCAATTCAAATATTCATAATATTCCTGATAGTGAATTTATCATTTTATATAACAATTGTTTAAATATTAAAAATAAGGTTGAAATGCTATCAGATTTAAAAATTCTATATAATTATTCATTTAAAAATATCAACTTTTCTCCTAATAATTTTATCTTAAGATTTAAGCAAAATGCGCCATTTAAAGTATGAAATGATAATTCAAGTAAATTATTTATATTATAAAATATAGAAAGTATTTTGAAAATTAATAGAAATTTTGATAATATGAATACGTAAGGGAAACTTACATAAAATAAAAAGGAACACCTAATTTGGATGTTGGGTGATTACCTTAAATGTTTTTAAGATCACCAAAACCCCGAGTTTATGGTGTTTTTATTTTAAAACTATCATTTTAATATAGACGATAGGATAAAATAATAATAATTTTTGTTCACAAAAACTACCTCTTTCTATTGCGAGAATAGAGGTAATCACCTAAACAATTAAATGTTCCTTAGGTAATAGAATACCCAATTATTAGATGTTAGAATAAAAAATATACGGAATTTCATTTAAAAAAATTTTGTGTTTTTCCATTATGTATGATAGAGTATAACTTACTTAAGGGGAATGCATATGTTATGGAGTAATTTATTTAAAAAGAAAAGTAATAATACAAATATAGTTAATAATATCTCTTCTAAAATACCTTCATTTGAAGAATTAACTACTGAAGAACAAGAATATGTTAATAAATTAAAAGAAGAATATCTAAAATTTTATGAAACTGAAAATAATTATATTAACTTAGATAGTGAGTTATTTAAAGAAATAGAGATGTATCAAGATTTATCATTAGATATTATGCATAATGACCATTTCGGTAACATCGCGAGTTCAATAATAGATAGTAAAAAATTAATATATTATTCTCATAAAATAGCCGAAATAAACAATACTCTAAAATACAAAACCATTGCGTTATGTGAGCTAAGAAAAGATAAAAACTACCTAACTAAACATATGGGACTGTATGTCTTAGGAAAAAGAAAAATCAACATATTAAAAGCCCTAGACCATCAAATTAATATTATAAATAATATGTTTGTTATAGCAAATCAAAAAGTAACTGATTACTGTGCTTGTGCCATTGCAAATTATCCAAAATCCCTTGATAAATACAAAAAAATAAAATTATTAACAGGAAGATTAGATAGAGTTACTAGAGATTATCAAGATCTATTTAATGAGTCAATTAATTTAGATAAAAATTTACCAATAGATGACAGTATAACTTACACAGAAATATTATTAAACAAATTCGTTTATGAAAATAAATGCTTAATAAGTAAGTTAAAAGAACAACTTGATCTAATTGCTAATAGTGAAATTAAAGCTAAAAATAAACAGCAAGAAATAATTGACAATTTAATGAAAATCAAAAATTATTACAATATTTTCTATAATTATGGTA
>CANNTX010000025.1 GCA_947522695.1 uncultured Bacilli bacterium
ATGAAGTAATACTTTTTTTAATTTTCCTATTTCACTTGTCACATGAATATTACTCATTTCTCTCCTACCTTTCTAAACAATAGTCTTCTTTACTATCTATAATTATTATATCAAATTTTATATTAATGTAAACCCGTCTTTGATCATGTCGACACGTATTTTGCTTGATACTATGAATTCTTTTTTGATCTATTTGTTTAACACTAAACGTAGATAAAAATTATAATTTGATATTTTCGTCTTTTACTTATAATTTCCTGCTTCAAATATAAAGTAACCTTTAGTATTCACAGACTTGAATTCCGGTAGTTGCTATCTTTCAATGTTTTTTATTATGTTTTTATTAGTTATTAGTCATATTTAGATAATTTATTTTTAATCCTTAAATTTTATATTTTAATATTGTGTATATGATTCGTTTTTTTAGTTTGAAATTCTTATTGTATAAAAAAAGATAGTTGCAAATCTGTCTGATTATTAGCAACTATACTTCTTTTAATGATATAAGTATTAAAAATATTAAAGTTTTTTAAAGGTTTGTTAATCAAAAACAAAATTAAGAAATAATTTACAAAATATTTAATCCTATCAATATAATATTAAGAGATTTTATTGTTGTTTAATTTGCTAATGATGATCTTATCAGCAGGGGCAAATTCATAGTTTTTTAGATTAGATGGAACTGTCCAGGCACAATCTTGGTGTTCTAGTAAAGCATAATGATTATCATTCATTTGACAATTTAAGACAATTAGATTAATAGTTTTATCGGGATATTCATAAATTATTTCAGTATACTTATCTATTACTGTAATATTCATGTCTAATTCTTCTTTTATTTCTCTAATAATTGCCTGATTTTCAGTTTCATTAGGTTCTATTTTCCCACCAGGGAATTCCCATAGGCCACCTTGAGATTTATTTTGATTTCTTTGAGCTATAAATATTTTATTTTGTTTATTTCTAATTATTGCAGCTACTACTTTGATCATATTAATACTTCTTTCTTAAATATTTCATTTTGGTTATAAAAAATAACTTAAATTCTTGATTATATCTTACATCATATAACTTGGTTTATCAAATTTAATTGTGAACCTTTGCGAAACAATTTTATTCATTAATATTTTCTTTTAAACTAGCAAAAAAGGAACAAATATTAAAATTTAGTTCCTGTACTTATTTTATTTTAATTGATGCATATATAATTTTATAATCATCTAATGTCAAATGATCTTTTAGGGCTGTTACATTATTATAATTACTTTCATCTACATTTAAAATTTCTTCTTTGGTTAGTGCTTTAAATAATGCCCAATATTTTTGCCTATCATCAACTGTTAAATAACCATAGTATTTATTTTTGTATAATTTGAATACTTTTATTTGTTTGCTATTTGCACCTACTAATATTTCTAAGATTGTTCTAGGGCTTATTTTAAATTTATAATTTTCATAATATTTTGCAATATATATTATAGCGTTTATTAGTTCTATAAAGTTCTTATTACAATAGGTTATTTTTTTAATATCAGTATTTTTATCAAAAAACTCTAAATTAACTAGATCTAAATCTTGAGTATATTTATTATCAACTAAATAAGCATTACAACCTGTTCCATCTTTTAAATAGTTAGTACAACCCAAAATATATTTTTCTTTAGCTGGATCCGGAACTTTTTTAACAATTAAATAACCATCAGAGCATTTTGGGCATTTGGAAATGGACATTTTTCCTCCTCTTGGATTATTAGTTACATATCCACAAATTTCTGGATCATTTGAACATATCCATATTTCTCTAGGAATTTTAAAATTATTGTTACTTCTTCTTTGTAATGGATAGCCGCATAAAGGACATTTTAATAAATTATCATAATTAACTTCTGGCTCTATTTTTTCACCAACTACTAGAACATTTTTATAGTTATTATTTAATTCTAAAATAAATTTGGATGGTTTATATTTTGGTGTTAGAATATAAACTTTATTCTTTGTTCTAGTTAGAGCAACATAGAATAATCTTCTTTCTTCGGCATATTCGAAGTTTTCTTCGTCTTTGATAACCAGTTTCATGACAGGATCATCAACTATTCTTGATGGGAAACCTAAAATTGCATCTTTACCATTTATTATTATTACATTATCATATGTTAATCCTTTTGAGGAATGAGCAGTTAAAAAGGTAATGTTTAATTTAGGATATTTATTGGAATATAATTTATTTCTTTTATAGGTAAAACCTTCTTTATAATTTGATAATATAAATTGTTCAAAGCCGTAACGACCTATAAATAATACTTTTTGATTTATTCCATTTTCTTTAACAATATTATCTAGAGCGTGTTCAATAGCACTACCTAACCTATTTGTTACTGTATCACCTAGTTTGTATGATATATAGTCTTTTTTATCATTATATGTCATTAAAATAACAGGATTTTTTATAGATTTATTTGATTTTAATTTTTTAGTTATTTGGTATTTATTTGACATTACAAAGTTACCGGCTATATCGATTAGTTCTTGGGAATTGCGATATGTATTAGTTATTTTTTGAATATTGGCATAACCCATTATTTGTTCAAATTTGGTAAATAAATCAATTTGAGCACCACTAAATTTAAATATTGATTGCCTGTCATCGCCGACAGCTACTATTTTAGCATTAGAACATTTTGATAATTTTTCACATAGATTAAATCTTTGAAGTGAAATATCTTGATATTCATCAACAAATATATAGTCGTATGGTAACTTTTGATTATTTTCAATTAATTTATCTAATATATTAGAGGCATTATTAATCATATCTTCAAAGTCAATACTTCCGGTATTTTTTAATACGCTTGAGTAAGCTAAATAGCATTCGTAACAAATATTTACAAATAATTTGGTTCTTTCATCAGATAAGGTAATTTTCCATTCATCAAATTTGGATGGGCTAAAATTATTAGTTTTGAATCTAGAAATAAAAACACATATTAACTGGACTAGTTTGTTAAAATATTTATCTTCTAAATTTGATAGGATGGCTTTATAAATTGCTTTTTGGCTTTTAGGTTCAAATGAGACGCCTGATTTTATTAATTCTTCTTTTAAATGAGTTATTGTATCTTTGTTATCATTATATTTTGAAAAGGTATAAATTAATTTAGTACCATGTTTTCTGTGAAACATTATTTTGTCATTAACATGTTTTTTATAAAGTTCTAGTTCTTCTTTAGAGTATCTTGGATTTTCTCCATTTTCAGATATACCAAAATGTTCAAGATATATTTCTTTGTTATATTGTCTAATTATGAAATCAGGGCAATATGGTTTAATTGTATTATTAAAGCAATATTTATAAACTGGTTCATATTCATAGTCAATACCGTTTATGTATAAAAAGTTGGCGATACGGCATTCTTCAACACTTTTGACTTTTTCATTTTTTAAGGTATATTTTTGACTAATTTGTTTTTTGTTAAATTCATCAAGAGATGATATTATATCGGATTTAAGGGTTGAACAATCATTTTTGGCTAGTTCCGAGAATAATAAACTTATATTTTCTTCTCCAAATGGGACGTTTAAGTAACTAGCAAAGAATAGAAGGATCTTTTTTACAAATTCTTCATCATTTTCATTATTAATAAGATATTCTTTAATGGTTTTGAACATTAAATCTCCAGTTGTTATTTGATGATGGGATTCTTCGGCTGAGCCAATAACCTGATTTGCTAGGGAATGGAATGTGGATATTTTAACAGGCAAGCCAAGGCGCTTACATCTTGTTTGTAATTCATTAGTTGCTTTTCTGGTAAAGGAGATTATTAAAATACGATTTGGATCTATGTGCTGTTTTTCAATAAGATATTTAACTTTGGCTTCAATAGTAGTTGTTTTACCTGATCCTGCTCCTGCTACCACTAATGTGTAATCTTCATCAGAAAGGATTACTTTTCTTTGTTCTTTATCTAGTTTTATGTTTGAATCTTCATTTGCAAGAATGGTATCTAAATATTCTTTATCAGCTTCTAGATGTTTATTTACATAAAGGGTATTTTTATCATCTATTATTTTACTAGTGTTTGTATAAAAGTTAATAAGACTTTTTATTTCGTAATAATCTACTTTATTTTTTTGGTACCATAGTTCAAGCATAGATTCTTTTTCCATAATTTTTAGTTTATGAATTATAGGTGTTAGTTGTTTGTATATTTTTAGATACTCTTTTTTAGAGATGTATTTATCTTTTAGTAGTAATTCATTAACTTGATTTTGATATAACTTTAGTAATTCAAAATCTTTGGATTTTATCTCTTCACTAGTTAAAACCATAATGCCAACCTCTTATCTTGTATTAATTATATCATTAGATAGTTGGAATTTGGTAGATTTAATTACTCGATTGGAAAACAATTTAGTTAGTTATGTCATTTTATATATGAATTTTGTGATTTTAAGGATTTTTATTCTTTTATAATAATTAATAAACATTTTATTATAGTAATAAATATATTCATTGTTTATTTTATTGATTGTTTCTTGTTTATTAAGGTTGTTTTCTTTTTCTATTTTTGTCATTTTGTTAGCGTAGTTATCAAATAAGCACAGTATGTTATCATCATTGGTTATATTGGTTATTACTAGGTCTTTTAAAAGATTAAATAGATTTTCAACATCTGTTAAATTATCTAAATTATAGCTATATTTTATTTTTAATTTATTTAATTCTTGAATGGGGATATTATTTCTGATTTGTTTAAAAATAGTTAGGAAGTTATTAACAATTGCTTTTTTCATGGAATAAATAATATATTTATCGTTATGTTCTTTTAAAGTAATAGGTGTAGTTAAAAATTCTGGTATATTTGTTGTTAAAATTAACTCTAAAATTTGTCTTTTTTCCTTAATTGATGGGAAATAAGTGTGAAAGAAATCAATAAAGTAAGTTAGTTTTTCAATAAATGATTCTTCATTATTCTTATTTTCTATTATAGAATTGTTGTTTAAAATTTTATCAAATATTTTATTGTTAATTAATTCTTGCATTAGTACATAATATTTTGGTTTGGTACTTGTAAGATATTTTAGTATTTTAGTTTTATAATTCATATAATTACCTATTTTCTTTTTGTCTCTATACATTATAATAACATATTTTTACCAAATATATCCAAGTTTTATAAATAATTATTTTTTTAATGCAAAAATTAATATAGGTGGTTATAAGATGTACGAAAATAACTTGAAATATATTAGAGAATACATGGAAATGACACAAAAGGAACTTGGAAAGGTTTTTAATGTGGCTGAATCTACCTATAGTGGATGGGAAACTGGTAGAGATTTTATTCCTTTAAAGCATTTATATAAATTTAGTTTGATATATGGTTATTCTATGGATTATTTACTTAAGTTAAATAGTAAAAATGTTAAGTATGATAAACTTGATAGTATTGATAGAAAAATGGTTGGTGCCAAATTAAAAAGAATTAGAAAAGATTTAAACTTAACTCAACAACAAATTGCAGATGAGTGTATGATATCTCAAACTACTTATAGTAATTATGAGTTAGGTAATAATTTAATTTCTACTATGAGTTTGTATACAATTTGTAAGAATCATAATATTTCGATGGATAGTATATTTAAGTAAAAATAAAATTAACAAATTCAGTTGTTTTTAGTTATTTATATGTTATTTTCCGAGTATATTTTGTATAAACATGGTTTTATTTGTTTATTATAATTTTATTGTGTAATAGATATAATAATGTATTTACAATTGGTCTAAGTAAATTATTTATAGATAAAATAACTAAATCTGTGTAGGCGCCAAGCGCCGCTTAAGAAGGCAACCATTGGAGTTGTTTTTTTATTATTTTGTAATTGTTTTTTATCCGATTATTTTGGTATTTTCTATTAATTTAAATTTCTAAAAAATATAATTCTGTCTGTTCACATTTTATTTTTTCTAAGTTTATAATTACCTTATAAATATATTTTGAAATGTCTGACATTTGAAATATTCTTTTTTCATTTAATAATTACATTATTTAAATTATTATGTCAACTTTTGGAAATATTTTTCCATAACTACCAGTTTTGTTATGATTTTGGCAATATTTTTACTTTTAATAAATTTACTATTTATAAACTTGATTGCACTCATTTTTATTAAACAAAATATAACTGGTGACATAATTTCACCAGTTTGAATTAATTGCAACTTTGTATTTTTAAAATGTTAAATCCGTTAACAATAATGTTAATTTCTCTGTATTTTTTTACATATTATGACTATTAACTACTTTCTGCTAGTTTCTAATTTCTTTGTTTCTTTATATTCATAATTTAATCTATTTTGTTTAGTAACAACTGATTCTCCTAAATTTCTTTCTATATCTTCTCTTGCCACTTTTGCAGCATGTCCACCCATTCTAGCAACTTCTTTATTTTGTTCTAAACCTTGTGGTCTATGTTTTTCAGCAAGTCTTTTAGTTGTTTCTTCTGATAAATCCGCTAATATTATTTCAATGTTATCCATATTATCCCTTAGAGACTCTTTACGAAGACCTTTATATTGTTTGTATTCTTTTGCGGTCATACCTGACCATTCTTTATAAATTTCATTAGTTAGTATGGCATATTCTTTACCTTCATTTATACCATTTTCTTGCCAGATATCAGTTAATTCTTTTCGATCCTGAATTCCTTTTAATCTTTTGGCAATCCACTTTTCATCATACCCTTTAGCACGATAAATATCTATGGCTCTTTGGGCAGCAAGTGAAGGATCAAATACTTCATTAATTCTTTCACTTCCTAATTTAGCTAACCATACTTTTATTGGTTCAGCATTTTTGCTTGGAATAGATTCAATTATTCTAAACATACCTTCAATATCAACTACATCTGTTAATCTATATTTACCATCCTGAGCTTTTAACTTCAAAGCGTTACAATTTGTAACGGTTTCATTTCCTTCATCTTTAAGTCTTTTTTTCATTACTCTCCAATATACTTGTGGATTTTCGCTTTCTGTTAAAAACCCTACTATATCAACAACACTTATATAATATTTTTCATCTTCCTTATCCCATACTGTTCTTATAGTTTCATTATTAAATATTTTATTAATTAAATGCATTTTATCCTGATTCATTTCTAACCCTCCTACTTTATTTCAAATTTAGATAATTCTATTATATCTTCAAGATTTCCTACTCTTCTTAAATATTGTAAACCACCATCAACTGCTATACTCTTACAAGAACACCATTTAAAATCATGAACATCTTTTGATTCAATGATATCATTACACTTTTTACATTGTATTTTATTTAATAATATCCTCTTATCAGATAAATTGTTTTCTTTTGATTTCTCTCTATTCATACATCATACCTACATAATCCATTACAGTTTCTTTTATACCTAGTTTTTCGGCATACAAAGATAGTTTAACAAGATCTTTATCCTTTCTTTTTAGATACTCTCTTATACAATGTTTAACAAGTTCTAAATCCATTCTTTTTTTAGAACGAATTATGTCACAAATACACCTTTCAATATCATATGCTTTAACTTTATTACTCGTAGGAGTTTCTACTTCAGTAAGACCAAGTTCATAAATATCATTATCAACATAAAATACATTATGTTTTTTTAGATGAACACTGTTGTAACTCCTTTTAACTGTTATATCGTATACATCATTTGGAACTTTTAGAGATATACCATGAAAATATAATGCAGTCATATGAGAGTATATAGCATTAGGCAAACTTAAACTAAAAACATAATAATTGTCTACTATTTTATTTGAATCAATATAAACACCAGGAGCTACTTTTACAATAATTTCTTTTGTTTGCATAATTGATAGGTACATTCTATGTATATCAAACATATCTAGTTCTTTAGATGTTATGTATCCATTATTTTTATTCATAAGTTCTTCAATAATTTCCATATAACTTTTATCTTTAAATTCCTTAAGAGTTAGTTTTTCCATAATAATATCCTTTCTTGACTTTTCTACTGATATTATACGAATTTTCGAATGACATGTCAATAATATATTTATGTTACTTTATAATGTTGCTTTCGTCTAATTTACTATACCTAAAATTATTGTTATAATTATTTTAGATGTGAGGTTATTATGTTAAAACTTTTAGATAAGTATTTTACTTGGTCTGCTATTTATAGTTTCTTTACTAATAAGTTAGTTAGAATTATTGTAATATTAGTGGTTATTACTGTTATTGGTTATTCTTATTATAGATTCTATTATGATCAGCATGCTAATGGGGATATTACTTTAAAATATGAAATTGATACAGAAAACTTAAGTGTAGAAGAAATAAAAGATTATTTAGAAAAAAATAAATTTAGTTTTTCCGGTGGTAATCCATTAGAGTTTACAAACTTTAACTTACTTGATGATGGTGTTGCATTTAGAAGATATGTAGATAATAATCAAAATGTAGTTTATCAATATTGTAATAATTATTTATTTTCTAGATGTATAAATACTGATGTTGAAATATCTGAGTTATCTAAAACATATAAAGAAGGTAGTGTTTCTTATAATAGAGCTGTAAATATTTATAAAGATTATTATAAGAAATTAGAACAAATTAAACTTACAGAAGAACAAGTAAGAAGTGTATTAGATTTTTATTATGAACAGATATCTTAACGCAATTAAAAGGAGCTAGACTGATTTAGTTAGTTCCTTTTTTGTAATTTTATTACGTAATAGATAACTTTTGATAATTTCTGTATAATTATTTTACTGCACAAAAATTATCAATACTCTATATCACACTATTATATATGTATCCTACTATTTTAGTTGTTCCAATACGCCATTGTCTAAATCGTTAATATTATATAAAGTATCAAGAACATTAAATGTTTCATTTAATGGTAATTTTGCATGTTTCCAACCTGTTCCATCAGTAATCCAAATAAATGTCAATCCATTTATCTCTTTAATTTTATTTGCTATTAACTCATAACTTCTCGCTGTTTCGTTTAATTTTGATCCTTGTGTTGAATAAAAGTTTGTTTCAATAACATAAATTTGTTCATTTGTTTTAATAACATAGTCCCATCGTTTTGTAGCCTTTATTTCGCCCTTTAGAATCGATAAATCTATTTTCCATTTAGATTCAATTTCAGATGTGTACATTTCTTTAAAATAATTTACGTGCTTTTTAAAACCAGCTTTTTGAATATATTTTTCTACTAATTCTTCCATTAAATGACCACCACGATTTTTTCTTCCGTTCGAATCTAAACCTACTTCAACACCTAATAGATAATCGTATAAATTATTTATAATATGATTTTGTAATAATTCAAATAAACCAGTTTCCTTCATGAATTTTACATAATCATTTACTGAATATACCAATTTGTTAAAGTTAAATAAATATTCATCAGCTAAGTCTTTTACAAATATTTCATTAGATCTTACAGCTAATAACATTGGAATAACTTCTAAAGTAGCAGGATATTTTATTATAATATTTCTAAATTCATTTTCGATATTTTTACTACCAATAAGTGAGTTTAAAATATTTAATTCAATTTTGTATTTTTCTGCTAATTTATATATTTTTGCAAAATCAACATAATAACCATAATTTGAAATACTAGATTTAAAGTTATTTATCCATTGATTGAAATCTCTATTCATCTTCATTATTTTCCTTTCTTTTTATAGTAATATCTAAATATTCTTTTTCTAAATCTATACCAATATATTTTCTATTTAATTTATTTGCTACTATTCCAGTAGTACCACTTCCATTAAAAGGGTCTAATATTAAATCTCCTGCATCTGTAGAAGCTAATATTATCTTTTCTAATATTGAGATAGGTTTTTGTGTTGGATGCTTTCCACATCTTTTCTCACTTGGTTTGGTTAATGATGTTTTCCAAACGTCTTTTGCTTGCTTATTCCCATTAAGTTCTTTCATTAAATCATAATTAAATTTATGTTTTGCATTTTTGATATCTTTTTTTGCCCATAGTATTGTTTCAGTTGAATGAACAAAATATCTACAACTTATATTTGGTGGAGGATTCAATTTTTCCCATGTTATATTATTAATTATTTTGAATCCTTCTTGTTCTAACGCCATTCCTATTGAGTAAATATTATGCATTGTACCGCTTATCCAAATTGTACCATTATCTTTTAGTATTTTGTAACATTGTTTTATCCATTTTCTATTAAATTTATGTTTTTCGGAGATGTTTATTTTTTTATCCCAATCTCCCTTATTTACAGAGACCATTTTACCACCACTACAGGATATTCCATTTCCAGATAAGAAATATGGCGGATCTGCGAATATCATATCTATACTTTTAGACTCTATTTTATTTAGTTCTTTCAAGGAATCGCCTAAAATTAATTTAAAGTTATCTGTTTCGTAATAATATTTTTTTCTCATTGGCTAAATCCTCCAATACTTTTTTCTAGAATCCCTTTTTATTTGTATAATTGGTTATAATAACTTCTTCAACAATTCCTCTGTCTTTGGCTTTAGCACCTATGTTTCTTTGTGCTTCTATATAATTAAAATTATAATCTTTATATAATTCTTTTACTAAAGAAGTATTATAATTTGATAACATTACATAGCATCCTCTTTTATCTAAATCTTTAAATACATTGGATAGTCTTTTTTGTTCTTCTTTTCCAAAACCATTTTCGGTATAACTGTTAAACGTGGAAGTATCGGAATCATAAGGTGGATCAAAATATATAAAATCTCCCGGTTTTGCATCTTTTACAGCTGTTTCAAAATCAGTTGATAAGATTTTTATATCATTTAAATTTAAAAATGAATAAACTATTCCTAAATTGATTCCATCATATGTATTTATCTTTAATTTCTTACCAAATGGTACATTAAATTCGTTTTTACTGTTTACTCTATATAAACCATTAAAGCAAGCTTTATTCAAATAAATTGTTCTAGCAGCTCTTTTGTAATCTGCTAATTTATTAAATTTCTTTTTATCTTTATCTAAACTTCTTATCTCATAGTAATATTCTTCTGAATGGTTTGTTTCATGTTTATTTAATTCTTTGCACATTAAATTAAATTTTCTTTCATCCTTGATGCAATTATACACATTCATTAATTCTATATTGTAATCGTTAATAACAGCTTTGGTTGGAGCTAATTCAAATAACATTGCTCCGCCACCTACAAAAGGTTCATAATAAGTATCATAATTATCAGGGGATAATTTAATTAATTTATCTATTATGGACCTTTTCCCACCAGCCCATTTAACGAATGGTTTTCCTTTTAACATTTTTGCCTCCTAAAATAATTGAATGATTATAAACAATTTAGTTGAAAACTAATAATTTCTCTTAATAATAAGTATTTAAAAAAATTCAAAATAAAATACAATCATTTCTTTTTCATTTTTTAAATTATTGATATATTTACTGGTATGATCGAAAATAAACTGATTAATCTTTAATAAAATTTTGTCTACATAAGGTAATTAATATATTTTTAACACTATTAAGATTACTTCAATATTTATATTGAATATTTTTCAGATTTTAACTTATCTATTTTTTGTATCTGTACCAATATTCAATTGTAATTATTTATTATATTTTTTCAATTGCTTTTTTATTAATTAATTTTATTTATTTTTTGTTCATTCATGGTTAAGACTCCTGTCTGTATAATTATAACATAATTTATACTAATTATGTTTTATTTCATAAAAAATCCTATATTTCCATCTAAAAATCATTGATTAGAAATTAGTTAAAAGTGGTGTAAATAGATTTAATTTTGCAGATACTTGTAATTAACATATTGTTCAATATTATTTTAATAATTAAAGAATTTAGTGTAAATTGCATAGAAAACATCTTCATATTTTTTTGTGTTATTACTTGTATGTAAGTATTTAGATGATAATTAAACGATTTTTTTTAAATTAATGATTGGAAAGGATTTTAGTGATTGTTTTTCTTTATCATTAAGAATATTAAAGTAAATTTCAAATCCACTTTGATCTTCTAACAGAATACTTGTGCAGGTTTTTAACAAAATGTCACTACTATTTTCTCTTATTAAAACAAGCTTTTTTATTTCATCTTTGCTTATTTTGTTTAATCTTTTTAATACTTGACAATAATTTATATAATAAACATCTATGCTGGTTTTATCTCTTGTTTGTAATAAATATCTAGACACATCTTCTAAAAATTTAAGTAGTAATTTAGAACGATAATCATTTGGATTTTTGTCATAATACTCCAAACTATCCAAAATAAAACAATTTAAATTTGCTTCTAAATTAACATTGTTTAAAACTTTTTCTTTGGTTATATTTATGCTATTCAATTTATCAACAATATTATCTGCAATTAAATAAGATACATCAAGATTTAATGATTTATTTAAGATGGAAAAATTAGGATATATTATTACTCTTTCTTTTTTATCATCAATATAACTAAACAAATTTTTTTCACTAATTAATAAGTCATATAAATTGTATAAATCATACGTTTTATCCTCTCTTTTTTGAACGAAAAATGATATTTTTAAATTAAAGATATTAATAACTAATAAAAAGATATCATACTCATTTATAAATGGTATACCCTTCTTATCAATAAGGTTATTATAAACCAATCCAATATTTTTTATTGACTCAATATCTTTAAAATCTATAATTGGTTCTGTGTCAATACCTAATGTTTTTACTATTTTGTCAAGCTTTTTTATTACATCAACTTGATGTTCAAAGATACTATAGTCTCCACCACTCTTAATAGATAATTTATTATTACCTATAATTATGATTTCATATTTAATAAATTTTCTTATAAGTTCTATATGAAACAGTATTTTGTTAAGATTTGAATTCAACACAAAAGTAAACATATTATTTTTTGAATTATAGAAAATACAGTCGTTAATATTTACTATTATATATTCAGAAAAATGTTTTATTTCGACTATTGTATTTATTATTTCATCTCCTATTTTTATATCCATATTTTTTTTATAATTAAATGAAGATATTAAGGCTATACCGCAGGGTATTTGAATATTATTATAATTTTCGGGTTGGAAATAGATGAAACTTTTCTTATTCAAATATTCAATAGGATTCATAGAAATACTATTAATATTGGTGCCAAGTATAAACATTCCATCTTCTTTTTTAAAATCATCAATCGTTTTATAGTCTTCTTTATAAGAATATTGTTTGTCCTTATCAGATTGAAATTGATTACATATGTATTCTAATTTTTTTGCGTCTGTATTATCAATATATTCAAACTGCAACGATATGTGTTTAGTAGAATTAGTATGTAATAATTGGTTTATTTCGTATGGTAATAACGATTTAACGTAAATTCTATATTTTGTTCTATCACTATTAACTTGTACATAAAAAATTATTGTTCCTCCAACGTTTTTATAATTTTTTATATCAGATAAACTCATTGAAAAATTTAGTTGCTTTGCTAAAGATAATTTTTTTACACTTCTTCCTTTAACTTGAATATCGATTTTGTTATTAAAATTTTCTTTTGTTATCTTACTATTCATATATATTGGTATACAACCATCAAATGATACTCCTCGATCTCCTTCTTTAATCTCGTCTGATGTCATACAATTTGATAAATTTATTAAATTTCTAACTGCATTTATAGCTGTCGCTTCTATTTTTACATTACTCATATGCTCTCCCTACTAGAATTTCTTTCTATTATTGAATAATATTTATATGCGAGTTTTCTGTGCATTACAATAGCAATATGCTATCATTTACAATTGTTTATATTTTTACATTATGAATTACAATAAATCAAATATATTGTTCTTTCCATATATTAGCGATTTCTACATTATTTAACTTGACAATTCTATCGACATTTTATTATTTGTTAAAAATCTTGTCAAGATAATAAAAACATAATTAACATAAAATTCAATTAAGAAAGTTAAAAAATTAAATTTATACTTTATTTAATTCATAAGGTTTGAAAATCAATTGATTTTTAATATGTTTTTTTCTTTGCAATGTACGGTAAGTTTGGCCAGATTTATTAAAGTATATCCTCATTATTTACTTTCTCTAATTTTACTATATATTATTTATATTATTTTTAGTAAATGGTGATAAATCTTGTTGAAGCAAAAATTCTTTGTTTTTTCTTATAAGTTTAATTACAACTGAAGTAGATATTACATTAGTTATATTCAGTATTTCTATCATTTTTCTTGAGTCTTCCTCATTTATACCTAAATCATCTAAAATTTTATATGCTGTATCTAGTGATTTGTAATTAGATAATAATCCTATAAAGTACTTTAATTGTTTATTATCATTCATACTTTCATCTTTATGTAATTCAATATAGTTTACAAATTTGGAAAACTTAAATTTTATGAAATTATTTAGTTCATATAACGAATCAATAAAAATATTTATATTTTCTTTGTTATTATTTAAATTGTAATTTTTATTAAAATAATCAACAATTTCCTTATATGTTTTTCCACATAATAAATCAACTATATAATATTTATATGGTAAATATAGTCTGTCATAATTTAAAGAAATGTATTTTTCAGTTTTAAAAAAATAAGCTGGTCCTGGTTTAAATAATTCTATCCCTACTTTTACAAAATCAATATATTTAGTTCCTTTTTTTAATTCTTCATATAATTTATTTTTTATATATTTATAACTTTTTTCAAATTGTAAATTATTAGATGTTATGTCATCTAATGAAATATCATTCGATTTTAATAATTCTATTTTTTCTTGTAACTTGTTTTTTTTAATATCATCATTGTATGTTTTATTCAAATATATTATTTCATCTTCACTAATTACTTCATCGTCCTCTGCAAGAATATTTAAATCAAACCAACCACTAGTATCAGTTATATTTGATATAATTCCTTCATTTGATATGATAATCTCTCCAATTGCAGGATTTGTTAAGTTTAACCTCCCTACTCTTCCTATTAAATTGTTAAGTTTAAAAGCTGATTTTGGATCATCAACGACAATTAATGAATTAGTAGGTGTATTTATTCCCTCCATTAAGGTATTTGTACACAACAATATTTTGATATTATTTTTATTATATTCATTTTCATAAAATTTTCTTAAATACATTGGTATTTTTCCGTGGTGTATACCAATTCCTCTTTTTAATAAAGAAACAACATACCAATCCGGACTTACTGTTTTTTCTAGATATTTTATCTCTTTGTCATACATTTGCTTATATAACTCATTCTCAGGTATTTTTTGTAATATAGCTTCTATATTATTATAAATAGAACCT
This sequence comes from uncultured Bacilli bacterium, assembly GCA_947522695.1. Lineage (GTDB taxonomy): Bacteria > Bacillota_I > Bacilli_A > RF39 > UBA660 > CAG-533. The sequence goes on from CANNTX010000025.1 coordinate 15,377, forward strand.
GGTGATGAAAAATAGATTAATTGCTTTTCTAACTTTATGTAGTTTAACCAACTTTCATCATATTGAAGAACTGTCATTTGATTATATACAGGCAAAAAATTAGTATAATATTTTACTATATCTAATTTTGTTCTGCCAAAAGTTACATTGTTAATGTATGGCCCTAATAACGCAACTTTTTCGGCTTTTTCAATTAGTTCTAAATAAACCTTATTCATATATATTAATCTATCATCTGTCTTTATTTCTTTTGAAGTTGATGCTTGTAATTTATATATTTCATCAAAAATTAAAAAATCTATTTTTAATTTCTTTGTCTTAACTAAAAATTCTTTATCGCTTCTTTCTGGAACAAACACAAAAATATTCTTATCTCCAATTATTTCAGATGAATTAATACATATATTATATGTATCACTAAATAGATTATAGATTTTTTTCAATAATTCGTTCATCAATGCAAGTGTTGGAATAATAAAGATAATATTATTTAAGTTTTCTTTGTTACGCATAATAAACTCCAGCATTAAAAATGTTTTACCAAAACTTGTTGGAGCACTTAAAAATAAATTATTATCATTAAGAATATTTAATATTTCCATTTGATATCTATTTAAAACTACAGTTTTATCAATTAATGACTTATTTACTTCAGATAATATAATTGTTTCCGGCGTGTTATTTGAAGCATACATATTTAAATCATAAAATTGCAAACCTTCGATTTCTTTATTCTTTAAATAATTTTTTAAAACGATTTCTCTATCTTTTTTTATGGTATTATCCATATATCTGTATTCATAAATATTATTATTCATTATTTACCCTCCTCTTAAAAAAATCTAAAAATTCTTTTTTTGACAATATTGGCAAGAAAACTAAAATTATTTCCTCTGTTTTTTGTTGTAATGTTGCGTTATCTTTAAAATACTCAATAAGCATTTTTTCATATGTTTCTTTTTTCCATATATCTTGATTCATTATAAATACAATACTTCGTATATTTAAATCATCAATATATGCATTTTCATATTTTTCAATTACTTTTCTTCTTTTTTCACCATTTTCTGCAATAAATGAAGATGTATGATTTCTAACAAAGCTAATTTCTTCAATATTAGAATGTTTTTTTATGCTTTTTAATGCTTCATCTAAACCTGTACTTGCATTTTGATAAAATTTTGATTCGCCAAAATACAGAATATCATTTTCATAATCGAAATAAACATTATCATTTCCATAAACTGACATTTTTGATGATGTTTTAAACGAAATTTTAGAAATCAATGTTTCAACATTAGTAAATTTATCTAAAAGTATGCTCATTAAATATTCCGCTAAATCACCTTGAAATTTAGTGCTTTTAATATTAATTTCATCATTCCATCCTAAAGCATTTAACACGTCATCAATGGCATATATTAAATTATTATTTTTTATTAAACTATCTACATACTTTTTTGTAGCTGATATCGTTTTTGTACTTTCTTTTTGTGTAGCATAATATAATAGATTTTTCTCATCTAAAACCAGATCACATAAAGCAGTAAATAATATTGATTTATCATTAAAAATATCGTCCCAACTGATTTTACTTAGCTTAATTTTAATCTTATTTTCTTCATTAAATAAATTGATTTTTTCAAATTTCATATTACACCTCACTTCAAAAAAATAAGCAGTATCCATCTTAAAAAAGAATGATACTGCTATTCTTAGATACATTATACAACAAAATTTGTACTTTTTTAATATTTGAAGTGAAATCATTTGAAATTCCTATATTTTATTTTTCTTAATATGCAAAATTGCATTTTCAATATGGTTAAAAATATTTGCTCAAATTCTTCATCTTAATACCAAATAAAATTATGAATAGTAAGTAAACTTAGCCACATACGATATATATGTGAAAAGTTATGACACATTTATAATTATTGTTAATTTGGTATTTGAGTTTTATATTCTATAAATTTTTTGATTATTTTATAATTGCAATTCTTCAAAAATTTTTTATTTTTTAGCACAAAAATGAGGACATAATGAATCATGTCCTCTTCAGGGGGTTTTGGTTGATACACTCTAACTAGATTGTTAGAGGATCAGTAAGGTTTATTACCTTACCTATTTAATAATATAAAATTATGAATAGTTTGTCAATTTATATTATTTAATTTTTTGTAATTTTTTTAAGTTCTTCATAGTATAGTGCTTCTGAAACTGAAACATATGGTGCAACATATACTAGGGCAATACCTAATGTTAATGCACAAAGTAAATACCAACCAAAGAAACTTAACATAAATACGAAATAATCCCATTTATAACCATACATCATCTCTTTAGATTTTTTGATGCAAGCACCTGGTTCTTCTTCACCATCTATCATGATAAACATTGCTTGACTATATGATATAGCAGCTATAATACCTGGTATAACAAATAATAAAGACCAAAGACCAATAAAAATGTACATTAATAATCCTAATAAGAATATAGGAACAAATTTAGAATAATGTTTAAATATTTCATCATAATCTACTTGTTCTTTTCTTACATATTTAAGAATAAATACATCTAAACCATATGATAAAGGCATTACTGCAAGTGAAAGTAAAGTTGAACACATTGTTCCTGCGAATGTATCTTGTAATGCTTTTTCTGATATTACATTTACAAAACTTAAAACAATCATAACAATTAACATTGGTTTTAAAATGGTCCATAGATTTCCTTCAATCATTTTTTTGGCTTCATTTTTTATTTTTTCTCTATTCATTTATCTAAACTCCTTCTACTATAAATATATCATTAATTTAGATTTTTTACACCACTTATTATGTTTTTTTGAATAGGATATTTATCTATTTCGTTAAGGTGTTTGTTTAAGAAGTCTAAGGAATCTTCACTACATTTTTTTAATATTTTAAAATCCTTATTTAGATTAGCTATTTTAAAGACCATATCTCCACTTTGTTTTACGCCAAATAAATCACCGGCTCCTCTTAATTCGAAATCTTTTTCAGAGATGTAGAAGCCATCTTCACTTTCTTCTAATATTTTTAATCTTGGTGTGTCATAGTCACTTATTAAAATACATTTTGATTCTATATCATTTCTACCTATACGTCCTCTTAATTGATGAAGGGTTGCTAGGCCAAATCTTTCGGCATTAAATATAACAATCATCGTAGCGTTACTAACATCTACTCCTATTTCAATGATGGTTGTTGATAT
>CANNTX010000026.1 GCA_947522695.1 uncultured Bacilli bacterium
TTACTTAAATCCATATAAATCACCTTTATCCTTTAAACATTATAAACTATATTTCATTTATTTTCTAGGATATAACATAAAATAAAAAAAATTGTCATTTTACTAACAATTTTTTATCTTTTATAACAATATGTATCGTTATATTTTGTATAAGAACTATCAGAACATTTATAAGCTGTTCTATATGCTGTTCTAGTATCTGTATCACAAACACGATGACTACCGCAATAACATTGACATTGTGTTTTATTCGCCCAGCATCTAAATCGTTGTCCATAACAATCAGGACAATACCATCTTGCCTCATCATATGACCTTGTAGGTCCATAAGTTCCGGGGTCCGTATCATAACAATTTTCATATTCTTCTTGATACTCTTCTGGATACGAAATAGTATTTTGAATATCAATACTACAAGTGTTTTTATTCATAGATAAATCCATTACATAATAGTTTGTTTGACCAGTAACAACGGCTGTGGTTGTTGTATTGCTACCGCTATATGAAGAACTCCACCCATTATAAGCCATATTATCTGTATTATTTTCCCTAACACTTGCTACTATATTACTTCCAGATATACTTAATGTACATGTTGGTGCCTCATTATCTGCTATCCATACAGCATATAAATTTAATACACCAAGTACCTTAGCAGTTGTACTATTTGTATATTGTACAGCCGTTCCATTTGCAGTTGTACTCCATCCTTTAAAATAATAATGTGGTCGATAAGCCCTTTTATAATTTGTGTTACTATTCATTACAACGTTAAATGGAGTATTATTAGCTATATTTTTAATTGTATAAATATTATTAGTTTCCTTCTTTATACCATTAAAATATGCATCATTACTTTGTAAATGGAATAAAATCATACTTGTCATTAAATATATTCCATTATTATATTCATTTAATTTATCACTATATTCTTCAAATGAATTTTTCACAAATACATAAAACTTTATCTCTGAATAATCTTTATAATCAACCATTTCTTTTTCAATATTAAAATTTTTACTTATTACATATGTTTCTTTATTATTAGATATTGTCCCATTTGTTAAATCTACCCATGTATTATTTAATTGATTAACTCCACTTACTGTTTTAACTTCATCACTACATTTCATCATCAAATTATTTATACTTGTTGTATCATCAGATTTAACACCAACTATACAATATTTTAATTTAACACCTTTTATATCAGTTACATTCAAATCCATTTTAGCATCATTTACACTAAAACCAGCATCCGTTTCTGCTTTTTGTGGCTTAATAGTAAATAAATTTATAACTGGCTTACTTGATTTTACGGTTATTGTTCTTTCAGCACTTTTAACGTTGTTATTATCTTTTATATCTGTAAAATCATCTGTATAGTTATATTTTATTTTATATGTACCTAATTTCAAACTTGATAAATTACTATCAGTACATTCTTCACCAGATTCCAAATATGCCTTTATACTTTTATCTTTAACCAATGTTCCAACAACTTTACTTCCATCTGGATAAATTAATTGTAAACTTGGAGTATTTAATCCAACATAACAGAGATCTTTAGTTTCATCACCATATGTTATTGTATAGTTTAAAGTATGTAAATATTTTTCTTTATTTTCATCATTATATGGGTATTCAACTATTAATTCATGATCACTATCATAAGATACTTTAATTTTTTCATTTTTATCTACTGTTTCACCCGTATTTGGATTAATTATGTTATCTTTCAAATATCCATTATCTGTTAAATTACCTATAGTTATTATCTTAAATGAAGAATCATTCAAATCATTTATTATATCTACCGTATTATTAACAAACAACATTGCTGATGATTTAATTTTTTCAACATATTCATTATAATTTTTTATATTATTATCTTTAAATACTCTATTTAAAGAAATAGCTATTACTGATCCTAATAATGCTAATAATCCAATTGAAACTAATATTTCAACCAATGTAAAACCTTTTTTACTCCTCATAAATAATATCACTACCTTACATTTTAATAGTAACATAAAATTAAATATAAAAAAAGAAGATATAATCAATATCCTCAATATTTATTTTGCTTTTCCTTCTGCTTTCTCTAACTTAGCAACTGTTTCATTTAAAACTTCAATAGTTTTCTTTCTTACATCAGAAGCAGCTTTTTCAAGTACCGGAGTACCTTTTTCAACAGCTAAATCATATAATTCGTTTGCTTTCTTTTCTATTTCTTTACCTTTCTTTTTAGCAATAGAAAGAACTTTTTCTTTATCTAAATCTTTTAACTCTTTTTGAATATCATTAATAGATTTTTCAATAGAATCTCTAACATCCTCATATTTCACATCTTTAGCCTTATTCCATAATTCTTTCATTTTATTAACTAAATCTTTTCTAGTATCTTCACCCTTCTTAGGTGCAAATAATAATCCTAAAGTTGCTCCAACAGCAAGTCCTGCAAATAATCCACTTTTTTTACTCATAATCTTCGTCCTCTTCCTTTCTTTTCTTTAAACTTACAATTTTATTAACAATATTCTTTACAAAATTAGCAATAGTATCAGTAAGAAAACCAACTTTATTAGAAAACATATCAAATATATTGAATATATTATCTAAACTTTTAACTTTCTTTGTAATATCACCAACCAAGTAATTAACATTATCAATAGTAATTATAAGCTTTATTCCTAAAATAATACCTATTACCAATAAAATTATTAATAATAAATATACAATTATTGGTAAAATCTGAGTTAAAGTCATTCTTCTTCCTCCTCATCTTTATTCTCATACATAGAATCAATTAAATTAAATAAATCTTTTTCTAAAGTATCATCCTCTGACTTATCATCGTCATCAGAAACATTAACTTTTTCCTCTTCTTTAACTTCTATCTTTTTTTCTAATTTAACATTCTTATCAACTTTTTCAACCGGTGTTTCTTCTATTTCCGGTTCTTCTTTGATATTTTGATTATTTATTAAAATTTCATCTAAAGTTTTTAAAGGTTCAGCAAACTCATCATCCACCTTTTTATTTTCTTCTTCTTTTTGTTTTTCATACGCTTTTTTTCTAACATCTTCTAAAGTTGGACTTTTAACACCAGTATCAGTTTTAACAATAACATCATCTTTAGTATAATTTTGATTTAATACACCATAAACAGGAGAAATTACAGGAGATGGTCTAAATATCTTCTTTTCTTCCTTCTTGGGTTGTAAGAACTTAGAATAATCTCTAGGTTGTTCTTTTTTATTATAATCAGTTTCTTTTACTACATAATCTTCTCTATTTCTTCTTGGAACATCAAAATCATCATCAAATAAATCATTATTTACTTTATTATAAGTATTTTTCTTTGGCCCTACAGAACTTTTATCACTTCTACTAGGTAAATCATCATCAAAATCAAGTGGAAAATTAAAACTATTATTTCTTTTTGGGACTTCAGAAGTAATTTCATCATCATGATTTTCCTCTACTGGCATTTTGACTTCTTTAATAGGGTTATTCTCTTTCACAACTTTAGTAGAAGTTTCTCTACTTATACTTGTATCTTCATCTTCTTCTATATCAAATAGTACATCTTTAATTTTTTTAAATACGCTCATGTTAATTCTCCTTTATCAAATCATAATCTGGAACTTCATCTTTATTATAATTATCATACTCTTCGACAACTTTTAAAAAGTTAGAATCATTAGAATTAGTTTCAAATATATTGAAAGTTTCTTCACTATAATTTAAAACATCTTCTTCTAACAGGTTATTAATAATATCATCATTATAATTTACTGAAGATAATATAATTAAACTATTTGTAATAGCACTAGCAATATCTTTACTATCTACTATCACTTCTATTTTAGCATAATTATACATTATTTCAATTAAATATTTATCATTTTTTACATTTACTTCTACATAACCACTTTTATTATTATAATTTATTAAAGAACTATAATATGCTTTATCTTTAATTTGATATGTATTTTCAACTTTATGATAATAACTAACAATATCAACAAACATATAATATTTAATATCATTTTCTTTAAAAACATTATTTTTGTCATCTATTTTTATTGTACTTAAATTATTAGGTAAATAAAATTTATAACCATTTCTATATTGATTTATTCTATTATTATTACTAGATACAACACTATTAATGATATCGTTAATGTTATCATTATTTATTTTAGTACATCCGCATAACAATGTAAAACAAACAATTAATATAATTAATTTTTTCATCTTTATACCTCACATCCATCATATCACAAATTATCTTTATCATAAAGTAAAATATTTATTCCACAAAAAAACTAGGGCTCTTCACCACTAGCCAAAAACTTTTTAATCAAAACTATTTTATTTTGATAGTTGAAGTTTCATTAAGAAGAAATTTTAAATTTTTGACATGGTTAATTTAATAACCATTTACATTATTATACAAAAGACTATCAGGATAAATGAACGTTAACGCCAGCCATTTGATCATAAACTCCAACAGCAGAACCATAAAAGAAGAACACTCCACCATCTCCACCAAAGCCAGTTGTATACTTTTTACTAGTTTCTAGAGTTATCCTTTTAGTTGCATGTTGATAAGAAGAATAGAATGTACCAGAGCCGTCAACTCTTATGTCAATGTCTTGCTCTACAATCATTTGAACTGAACTATTTTGAAGTAATACGGTACAACCATAACCATTTCCACTATATACTCGGTCCGTAAACTCAATCGCCTGACCAGACCAGTACAAATAAGTAATTGGGTATGATATTCTTGTTAAATTACCATATAAATATGATCCTATAACATCATAGCTAAGAACTCTAGGTGCGCCTTTCCAATATAGAGTTGTAATCATATTACAAAGATTACCTGAGCATACACGGGAAAGAACCAATTTTTTTGCCGTAGTTTCATGTAATGTTCCATTTAGCGAATTACCAGTATCGTCAAAATCTTCTATAACCTCTTTTGTTACTTTTTCATCATATAAACCCATTGATAGATACTTATTGTGTGTAGCTTCAGTTATATAATCTTGATAACCATCAAAATGTAGTTCAGTTAAAAAGTTATATTGTTCTTCTGTTAAACTTACCCCATGTGAGTTTGTATAGTAAACTTCATCGGCTCGGACATTGATAAAGAATACCATACCTAACAAACATAAAGATAACCTAGCTAGTTTTATCTTACATCACACTCCTTTCCTATTTCCACCATAACTCAAAACAACTAAAAAAGGTAGTGAAAGTCATTCACACTACCAAAAAATCCCTAAAATATTTGGATAAAAATTTATCATAACATTTTTTAAATATCTTATAATTTTTATCTTTCTTATTTGTATAATCGGAAATATAAATATTGTTATTTGTCATACTATTATTTATAATCACTTTTCTTGAATTTTCATATAGTTTTAAAACAAATAAATTTTCTTCATTATTATTCGTAACTCTAATTACTTCAGTATTTTTATAATAGTAATAAATTACATCATCCTCAGTTTTTACATAACTCATATCCTTTTCATTATATATAAACCCATTTTGAATTAAACCTTTTATAAGATCATCTTTACTCTTAACTTTTGTGTTTAATTCATTAACGCTCCCTTTTTTAATTTCATTACTAAATAAATCATCATTATTAAAATCATTAAAGTAACTTAATTCCATCTTTTGACAACTATTTTTATAACAAGCATCCATATAAAATTTTTCATTCTTATAAATTCTATCAATGAACGTCTCTCTAGATTTTTCCTTTTCAATATATAATTCTTTATCACTTCCAGTTAACAAGATTACTTCATTGTTATTTTCATCAGAATAATATAACCTTATTAAATCAACATTTACCAAATTGTCATTAACATCATAAAAATTACCAGGTTTAAAATAAATTTTATCTTTTGAAAAGAATAATAAACCATCTCTAGTTCTAATATTTTCATTTTCACCATATACCCTATATAGTTTTATTGAATTATAATTACTAATAAAATAATAAGCTAAAAAGCAAAGTATAATTATTAATGTACCTAAAACAGAATATATAAGTAACTTTTGACTTCTTGTTTTAGATTTAATAAGTTCAATAATTGTGTTATTCCTTGTTGAAGAAGCATTGTTAATATCACTTCTCTTTCCATTTAATAACTCATCTACTGAAATATCAAAATAGTCAGCAATTAACAACAACTTATCATTAAGTGGAATAACATTATCATTCTCCCATTTATTAACAGTTGTTCTATGAACATACAAAGCCTTAGCCAGTTCTTCTTGGCTAAGTCCTTTTTCCATTCTTAATTCTTTAATAAAAGTTGAAAAATTATTCTCTTCCATAACATCAAATCCAAACTACACCTAATCTACCACTTTTCAATTAAAAAAGAAACTATTTTTGTTTCTTCTTACCATAATATAAACTATTTAATACTTTAACCTTAACGCCTTTTTCATATTTAAACATTTTTCTAACGTTTTTAGGTAATTCTTTTTTATAAACTTTCATAATTCCCTCCATCCAATAGCATTATTATAGCACAAATTTAAAAAATTTGCCCACAAAATAGACATATATTTTTATTAATGTTATAATTTTTCTATGAATAGGAGAATCAAAATGAATAGAAGAGATGGAATTAAAGTTAAAGATTTAGATGGTATGCATAGTTTAATGCTAGAAATAATGCCCAAAAGATGTGATGCTGACGTATATATATCAGCAAAATTAGATGTTACTAACTTAGTTGATTATGTTAATAAATTAAAAAATAAAGAAGAATATGAACATCTAACTTATTTTCATACCTTCTGTATTGCTATCGGAAAACTAATTTATAATAGACCTTTACTAAATAGATTTATTATTAACAAAACATATTATGATCGCAAATATATATCACTTGGTTTTGTAGCAAAAAAAGAATTTACCGATCATTCTGAAGAAGTATTTACATCTATAAGAATTAATAAATATGATAATTTAAAAACTATAAGTGATAAAACTAGTGGTAAAGTAATCAACTTAAGAAATAATAAGACAAATAATACAGATGATTTAATAGATAAAGTTGGTCATATGCCAAAATTTATTAGATATATTATTATGAAAATATTTAAATTTATGGACAATCATGATTTACTTCCAGAATCATTAACTGAAAATTTAATTTATTATCAAAGTGCCCTATTATCCAATTTAGGTTCTATTAATTGCGATTCAATTTATCATCATTTAACTGACTTTGGAACAAATGAAGCATTAATAACTTTTGGAAGAATTAAAGATGAACCTATAGTTATTGATGGAAAAGTAGAAACAAGGAAAACATTAGATATTGGAATTACAATAGATGAAAGAATTGCTGATGGTTTCTATTTTGCAAAATCACTAAAATTACTTGAATATATTTTTGAAAATCCTAAAACATTAGAAGATAATGCTGATACAATTTATGATATTAAATTACGTTAAATAAAAAGAATTCTTCCTGAAAAAGGAAGTTTTTTTAATAAATTAACAAATAAAAAAAGTAAAATGAAAAATTTTGGGCTATTTATATATATAGAAGGTATAAATATATCTTCTTAGAATTAGGAGGTGACATGAGTAATTTATATAAAGCCTTAAGACAAAAATATGGCTATGATTTTCAAATACCTATTTATAATGATCGTGCTTTTAAATCATTAGTAAAAAAACATAATAATTTTATTATTAAATTATTATCCGAATTATGTAATTTTAATATTAAAGATGTAGAAGATTCTTATTTTTTAGATACTGAAACAACTAATGATTATTATGATGAAACTAAAATGACTGTTGATTTAATATTTAGTGATAATAATAAGAACTTAGTTAATATAGAAATGAATACTAATATTAATAATTCTACTTTAATAAGAAATAATCTATATATTTATAGAATAATATTAAGTAAATCAGATAATAAAAATAAAATGTATGAAAATATTAATTTAACTCAAATTAATATTGATTTAAAATCATTTAATTTTATGAAAAAGATAGTAAATAAATTTGAAATGATAGAAGATACTACATTTGAAAAACTACCATATTTTGTTACAGTCTATCACATTGGTCTTGATAAAATAGAACAAAATTCTTATAATGAAAGCATAAGTGATTATGCAACAAGATGTTTAAAAATATTTGCATCAAGTAGCAAGAAACTAACAAAAGAACTTGCTGGAAACTATAAAGAATTATTGGAGGTTGCGAAATTTATGAATAATTATTCTAATAATCTAAAAAATCTAATTTATTATAATCCCGATGAAGAAGCAGAAAAAATTAGATTAACAGATTTACATTTTGCTCGTGAAGATGGATATGAACTTGGCGTTTCTCAAGGTATTTCTAAAGGTATATCAGATGAAAAGAAAAATATAGCTAAAGAAATGCTTAATGATGGAGTGAATATCGAAAAAATAATTAAATATTCTGGACTAACAAAAGAAGAAATATTAAAGTTACAAGATAACAAATAATATTTCTTCTTTTTATATTTAAATTATAAATTATAATCAAATCCACTAGAATATTTCATAATTTTATTAAATACCCTAGTTTTTTCTTCTCCATCAAGAATTACAGGTTGATAATTATTTTTATTTTTGTAACCAGACACTGATGCCGGAACAATTTCTATATTATCATCTAATCTTAAATCTTCTTTATAGAATGTAAAAGTTTGTCTAAACATAAATGTATCTTTATCTGGTGGATTTTGATTCCCTCCAAAAACAAAATTACCTAAAGAATAAACAATATACTTACCATTATACTTTTCGATTCCTTGTATAACATGAGGATGTGTTCCAATAACCAAATCAGCACCATTATCTATTAAATAGCGTCCCATTTTTTGTTGTGCATTATTTTGAATTAAATCTTTTTCAATTCCCCAATGAACGCTTACTATTATTAATCTAGCACCATTTTCTTTTAAATAATCAAGTCCCTTCTTAGCTTCAGCATATTTAACACAATCAATATCATGAAAAGCCATAAAGCCAACTTTAACACCATTTATCTCTTTAATTAAGTAATCACTATATCCATAATGTAACACATTATTATCATCCAATGTTTTAATAGTTTCATTATAACCACTTTTACCAAAATCATAAGCATGATTATTAGCAAAACTAACCATTTCAACACTGCCTTTTTTCAAAATATTAACATAACTAGTTGGAGCTTTAAAATTAAACATTTTTTCAACTTTATCATTTGAAGTAGTAAGTTGTCCCTCTAAATTCGCAACAGTTATATCATCTTGATCCAAATAATCTTTAACTTTAGCAAAATAATATGCAAAATCACCATTATTATCATCTAAATATCTATCAAATCTAGTAGCATAACCATATCTTGGATCCCATCCAATAGTACAATCACCAACAAAACTTAAAGTTACTTCTTTTATATCACTTTCAGGACTATCCTCGCTTGTTTCTTTAATAATTAATGGCATGTCTATATTAATTTTACTTTTATAAAATTTATTAACAAATGTATAAACAACTAAACAAAATATTACAACATATAATCCAATTATAAACTTTTTCAAATATTACTCCTTTAAATTCTTTCCTGACAATTCAACTGCTTTTCTAGCAAGAACCGTTAAACTATCAACAACATCTTTATAATTAATTTTTAAATAACTATATACCACAGATAACTCAGTACAACCTAAAATTATTTTTTCACAACCATTTTTTCTAAAATAATTCAAGATTTCTTCAAACTGTTCTAAGGAAACTTCCTTATTCTTTTTAACCTTATCGTAAATAATACTCATAACTTTAGCTTGATATTCACTATCTGGTACAAATAACAAATCATTATCAATAAATTTATGATAAGCTCTAGATTTTATTGTACCATCAGTTGCCATTAGCCCAATTCTTTTAGGATTATCCTTTAAAGCAACTTTACTAGTTTCCTCTAAAATATTAATAACTTTAGCACTAACTTCCTTTTGAACTTCATCAAAGAAATAACTAGCCGTATTACAAGGAATAACAATATATTTACATCCTTCTCTATCAAGTATTTTAGCACAATCAACCATTTCTGGTACTGGGCTATCATTAGATTTACCAAGAATAAAATTAGTTCTATCAGGAATACTTGAATACTGACAAACTAACATATCAACATTATCTTGATCACTTTCACTAACCGTATTATCTATAACTAAATCCATAAAATAAGTTGTCGCTTTAGGTCCTAATCCTCCAATAACACCAATTAAATTATTCATAATATTTCCTGAACTTTCTAATATGATTAATTAATGCCCCAACAATATAATATTTTCTCTTTAAACTAAAATCTTTTTTATAATCTAGTGGATTATTTTTCTTTAATTTTTTTGCTATCTTAACTAATTCTTTATCTTTACAATATTTTTTAATAACACTAAAAGGAATAATACTATAAAGTTCACATCCTTCTTGCTTATATGTTTTATCATGTATATCATAAATAAAAGTATCTACAAGTGGTGCTAAATAATTCGTATTACCTGCTCCCATATAGAAATTGCTTCTGCCAAGTCTTACATTAACCTCAAAGAAATAAAATTCTTTAGTATCTTCATCATATTTAATATCAAAATTAGCATAACCTACATATTTAGTTTCTTTAATAAACTTTTTAGCTGCTTCTACAATTTTTTCATCTTCCGTATTATATATTGCCGAATAATTTCCCGTAACATCAGGTCCTTTTTCCTCTAATAAAACCCTACCAACAGATGAAAATATAACATTACTATTTTGATCAGCAAAGCAAGTTAAAACTCTCATATTAGCATCTGTTCCCTTAATGTATTCTTGAACAACCACTGTATCATCATAACCAGATGCAAATAATCTCTTCATCATTTCTTTATATTCTTCTAAAGATTTAAATAAAAATACCTTCTCTTTTCCTTCAAAACTAAGTCTTTGATACATTGCTTTATTACTTACCTTAGCTATAAAAGGACACTTAAACCCTATCTTAGTTTTCTCATAATTATTTTTATCAACTACAATAGTTTTAGGATAATTAATACCCACCTTTTCACATATTTCATAAAAACCTTCTTTAGAAGATACCTTAACTAAAGTATCATAATCAATAGTAGGTACAACATAATATTCACTTAATTTATCTTTATTCCTAATAATAATTTCAACATAATCTTCACTACAACCAAAAAGTAATAACTTTTTATCCTCGTATTTACTCTTAAGTTCAATTAAAAAATTAATTAACTTTTCTTCTGTCATATTATCAATAGTAAGTACATCTGTAATTTTAGAATATTTAGTCATCCAATAAGTATATTTCCCAATAACAATTGATTTAATCTTATAATGTTCATAAATAGTTCTAGCAACACTATAAGCACCTACATCAATTCCTAATATTACTGGTATAAAATCATTATTCATCCTATCACTACCTCTAAAATTATTATACACGTATATTAAAAAAGAATAAAGCCATAATTATAAATGGAGGAAAAATAATGAAAAAAGTACCATGTATGTTATCTACTAAAGATACATCTTACATTGAAGATATGTTTAACTGGAATATAACAGCATATCAAAAATGTGAAGAATATTTAAAAAAAGTGACTAACAAAGAACTACAATCAGAACTTAAAAAAATAAGTAAAATGCATTATAAAAATTGTGATAAGTTAGTTAAATATATAGGAGGTTTTATTAATGAATGATAAATTTATTCTATATGATATGTTAAACACTGAAAAAAACATGAAAATAAATACAGCAACTGCTTTAAATGAAGCATCATGTGATGAAATATATAACTTATATCATGAAATATTTGAAGATATCTCATCATCTGCAAAAAACTTATTTACGATTGGCTTTAATAATAATTGGTACACCTTAGAAGAAACAACCCAAACTAAAATTAAAGAAAGCCATACTAAATTAAAGAATTCTTTAAAAGAAGAATAATACTTAAAAAGATACTTGTTAATTCATTCAAGTATCTTTTACTTATTTCTTTTTATTCCAAAGTATATGCATTTTCTACACTTTCGCCTGTTCCTCCAGCTATCACGACATCAGATTTTAAGAAAAGGACCGGACGCACACCAAAAAAGTTGCTCGCAACACTGCTGTGGACAATCCCGTCCGAACTGACAACGAACACATGATACGCAAAGCCAGAAGAAGGGGACAAAGTCCATTGTTCTGCACTGTTAAATAACCAGTTTTCATTTTTACAATTAAATACATTGTTTGTTGATGAACTCATACTATTTCTACATGCTTCATTTGTTGATGCATAGCCATAATCACTTGGATACATTAATGCAATTCTTCCATCCCATGTGTTTTTTCTTGTTATTCCATCGGATGGATTGCTGATATGTAATGTTCCTCTTTCATAATTGTAAAAATTTAATGCTGAATTACTTGATGAAGAACTTCCACCTATATTCCATCTTACTTTTGCTATTTTATCTATTGATTTAGACTTTATATTTTTATCATAATTGTATGTTCCGTTTTTTGCATTATTTCGTCCATTATACCATAAGGTTGTTTCACTTGTTGGATTTGGATTTATATAATCTGTATTTAATTCGGTCATTAAATCTGCTTGACTCCATTCATTTATTCCGTAGCCACTATTTTTTGATGAATCTGAACTATCCCATGAATAATCTCCTAGTGAATCATTTCTTACTATTTTTACAAGTGATTCCTTCTTTTCTTTACCATTTACATCTATTGTTGTTATATTATTAAATACTCCTATTATTCTCCATGTTTCACCATTAAATTTTAGATAGTTCCTTGGTGATGCTCCTACATACCTTAAGTTATTATCTGTTGTTTTATCTTCATCTAAGCCATTGGATGTTTTATCTAGTTTTGCTAGATATGTTGCTATTGAATTATCATAATTTACTACTACTTTACCATTAAATGTTTTACCCTTTTCACTATCTTGGTTTTCATTATTATCAGGAAATTGAATTATTAAATTAAACGTTATAGTTTGATCATTTAAACTTGCTGGAAATTTTCCTGTTACCATCTCAGTATATTTTTTTCCGTTTTTAAATGTTCCATGAGTATATCCTGTGTATGTTTCATTTCCAGGTACTGTTTGATTTTTATAATCTTTTTCTGTTTTGCCTGTTTCTGGTTTTATTACATAATTTGCTGTTACATTTGAGTTTGCTGGTCTATTTACTTCTTTTATATAATAATGCATCATTCCATCACTAAAGGTTGAAGTATATTTTACTCCTACTTTATACGGCATTTCTAGTCCATCACCAGTCTTCATTCCTACTGTCGTATTTGATCCAGTTAATGTAAATGTCTTATCAACTAATATTGCATTACTTGGTTGGATATTTGTTACTGGTACTATATTATCTGTTCCATCGTTGTAAGTAATAAGCATACGACCTGTTTCAGATTTTACTTCAGCTGTTGATCCTTCGGGATTATTTGCTGTAAAGAACGCATATGTTACACCTGCAAATATGATTACCAGTATTATAACCGTCGCAATTGTAATAATCGTTAATTTTTTTGATTCGTCCTTTACATTTGGTTTACTATTCATTTTACACACTCTCTTTTCGTACTCTAGAAAAATTATACAATAGTCCCCCCGCGTCAATTGACACTTACTTGTCATTTTTTACTTTTTACTTTACACATTTTGACGACATATCAATATTTATCAAATATTTATTCAAAAAAATAATATTTTTGTTAAATTTTACTATTGAATTTCCAAAATGATTATGATAATATATTCTTGTTCTTGGGGAATTAGCTCAGTTGGCTAGAGCATCTGCCTTGCACGCAGAGGGTCAAGGGTTCGAGTCCCTTATTCTCCACCAATGAAGAATCTAAAAAGATGGTTTTAACCCATCTTTTTTATTTTTAATTATTTCACTTGGAACAATTATAAATTTATTATACAATAATATTAACAAGGAGTATGATTTAAATGAAGAAAAAAGACCTATTGTTAGATGTTGATGAAGTTATATGTTTTTCTGGTTATCTAGAAGCAGTTAACGACTTTTTAAACACAAATTATAACATTGATGATTTTGATTGTTATTATATTGATGAAAAAGTTATACCTAAAGAAAGATTTAAAGAATTTAATGAATATGTAAGTAAAAGAAATCTCTATGATTATACATCTTTTCTACCAGGAGCTATTGAAACAATTAAAAAACTAAATGAAAAATATGAAATATATATTTGTTCAGCATGTTTAAATACATTTGATTTAGATAATTCAGGAATTCAATTTAAAAATAAATATGATTTTTTAAGAAAAAATTTACCTTTTATAAATCCCAAAAAATTTATTTTAACAAGTTCTAAAAACATGGTAAAAGCTGATATTCAAATAGATGATTATTTGCCTAATTTTGATAATGATACTAAACTTAAAATTCTATTTCCATCATATCATAATAAAAATATTGACGATGAAATATTAAAAGAAAAAAATATTATAAGAGCTGGATACGATTGGAAAACAGGATGGCAAGAAATATCAAAATTATTACTAGAAAATGAAAACGACTAAAAAGTCGCTTTTTTTAATATTTTACCAGTTTTAGCATTTAACTTATAATTAAACTCTTTATCAACAGTTTTAAAACTAATATCATATACATTATTATCAATATCTAATATCATTTCATAATCACTATATTTTACTACTTTAGCATCATTAAACACAATATTTTTAATTTTATCTTCATTTAAAATTTTTAAATCTTTATCAGTATTTATAACTTCATAATTAATAATCTCTCCATTAATTGCGTTTATTTTTAATTTATATTCTAATTTATCTGTTTTAAATTCAACTATATAAACTGGTTTGCCGGCAATATAATTAGATTCAATTTTATAATCATAATAATTAGTTACATTAGTTTTCTTAATTACAAAATCTTTTATTTCATCCTCTTTTAAATAACCATCATCATCAAATCCATCAGCAATTCTAATATCATAATCAAAGTTTAATTTCAGTTCTAATATTTTTCCAGTAATAGCATCTATTGCATAATGATAGTCAGATTTATTTGAAGTAAACTTACACATATAACCTATTTTGCCATCAAAATAATCAAGATCAATTTTTAAATTCTTAACCTTATTAGAAGATACACCAGCTTCTTTAAAAATAATTTGTTTAATTTCGTCAATAGTTTTATATTTAGATTCACTTGCATTTCCTATCGTAACAACATTTTCATTTTTATTCATACTATTATTAGATAATAAATTTAATTCATTAGTGCTTAATTTTACTAAATCCTCAAAATTATATAATGAATTAGTACTTACAATACTTTTAATTAATTTAATTTTAGAAACAGATATATTATATTTTTTAGCTAGTTCATTATCAAAATCTGTAGTATCAGTATTTTCAATCATTATAGACGAATCAACATCATTACTTTTTAAATAATCATATACACTATTAGCTAAATCAGATATTTCATAATTACCATCTACTAAACTTAATAATACTGAATTATCTTCATTAGTTATGTATCCATCTTTAATCATAGATGCAAAGATAGTATTTAAAGCTTTATTAATGTTAGTTCCCTTTAAATTTAAACCATTTAACATTATATTCGCATCATCATTATTAGTGTTTACTTTAACAACTTTATTTTTAGAATTTACATATATTTCTAAACTAGGATTAACATCAATACCAATTATAGCAACAGAATTATTATTAAAATATAATAAACCAATAAACAAAATAATTAAACAAGCAAAACTTAAACATCCACTTAATATTATTTTCTTACTTTTTTCTTTTTTGATATTTAACACTACTCCACTATCACTATTTATCTTTTGAGACACATCTTCAAAATTACTACTTATTAAATTACTAAAAACATTATTTAGTTCTTTTTTTATATTATTTTTCATTAATTGCCTCCTTATATTTTTTACGAACTTTTTTCATAGCTCGGTTATACTTTGAAAGTACAGTTGATAATTTCATATTAAGAAATTTACTTATTTCTAGAAAAGTAAATCCTTCAACTAAATTTAAAATAGCTAATTTTCTTTCTTCATCTGTTAATTCTTCTAACACTATTTTTAAAAGAACTTTATCATATGAAATATCTTTTTTACCAAGAATATCTTCTAGTTCATCAATATCATTATAAATTATTTTTTTCTTTTTTCTTAACTTTTCCACACATAAATTTTTAGTTATTGTTAAAATCCATGAAAGAGGTTTATTTCTAGAACTATATGACTGTGCATACTTATATATATTAAGATAAACATCCTGCATTACATCTTCACTATCAGAAGTATTTTTTAAAATAGAAAAAGCATAAGCATATACATTAACTCTTGTCTCATTATAAAGCATTTCAAGAGCACTCATATCACCACTTGCAATTCTACTTAAATAAGTATCTAATAAAATATCATTGTTTATCTTAAATATTGAAAACATAACATAACCTCTCACTATAATAACGTCATAAAATAACAAATTATTGCACTAAATTTTAATTATATTTATTGTACCATAAACATAAAGTGTAAATAATAGTAAATTAATTTGACTTGCATATAATTACTTAGTAAAATTTTATTGTAAGGACGTGATATTTTGAGAATAGTAGGAACATGTGTAAGAGGAATAAGAACACCCATTATTAAAGAAGGAGACGACCTAGCTGCCATTGTTGTTAATTCTTTATTAGAAGCAAGTAAAGAACATAACTTTACCTTCAATGATAAAGATATTGTTGGCATAACTGAAGCAGTTGTCGGAATAAGTGAAGGAAATTATGTAACCATAAATGATATTGCACTTGATGTATCTTCTAAATTTAATACTAAAGAAATTGGAATAGTTTATCCAATATTATCTAGAAATCGTTTTTCTAATATCTTAAAAGGTATTGCTAGAAATATGGATAAAATAACAATTCAATTATCTTTTCCAGCTGACGAAGTTGGTAATGGCATCCTAGATGAAAATAAATTAGATAATAGTAACTTTAATCTAGGTAGTTCATTTACTGAAAAAGAATATAATGAATACTTTGGTGACTGGATTCATCCATTTACAGGTATCAATATGGTTAAATTTTATAAGGAATTATGTGAAAAAGAAAATTGTAAAACTGAATTTATCTTTTCCAATAATCCATTAGAAATTTTAAAATATACTAACAACGTAATAAATTGCGATATTCACACTAGAGAAAAAACTAAAAAAATATTAATGCATCATAATGCGAATGTATATTCTTTAACAGATATTTTAAACAAACCAATTAATAACTCTGGATTTAATCCTGAATATGGATTATTAGGTTCAAATAAATCAACAGAAGAAAAATTAAAATTATTTCCTAAAACCGGTAATGTTTTAGTCCACAAAATTCAAGATTTATTAAAAGAAAAAACAGGTAAAACAATTGAAGTAATGGTTTATGGAGATGGTGCCTTTAAAGATCCAGTTGGAAAAATATGGGAACTTGCCGATCCAGTTGTATCCCCTGCTTTTACTGATGGACTTATTGGAACACCAAACGAAATAAAACTTAAATATGTAGCAGATAATAAATATGCTAGTTTAACAGGTAACGACCTTAAAAACGCTATTGTAAATGAAATAAAGGAAAAACAAAATAATTTAGTAGGACAAAATATATCTTTAGGAACTACTCCAAGAAGAATCACTGACTTAGTCGGATCATTATGTGATCTAACCAGTGGTTCTGGTGATAAGGGAACACCAGTTGTTCTAATTCAAGGATATTTTGATAATCTATCAAACGAATAAAACATGGACAAAAAATCCATGTTGAGTCTGTAAATAAATTTGTGTAAAGTGAAAATCCTTTCTATGGTAATATAGAAATATATAGAACCAAGGAAGG
>CANNTX010000027.1 GCA_947522695.1 uncultured Bacilli bacterium
AGAGATTGAATTTATCAACCTCTAAAAAATCTTATTACCATAGATTGGTATCTTTACACAAAGTTTTTTACACTCTCTCCATGTTTTTATTTTTTTAATCTCTATCTCCAAATATTTTAATTAATCTTATTACTTCTAATGCTGAAGATAATACTCCAGCAACATATGTTAAAGCTGCACTAACAAGCATTGTCTTTGTTCCATCAATATCATCTACATATCCACATTCTCTTAAATTATTTTGTGCTCTTTTAGATGCATTAATTTCAGTCGGTAAAGTAACTAATTGGAATAATAAACCAAGTCCAACAAGCGCAATACCTAAAGTAATTAAATCCATAGTTTCTAAAAGTAATCCAATAACTAAAACAACATATGCAAACTTAGTACCTAAACTAACAACTGGAAATATAAAACTTCTTAATCTTAAAAAGAAATATCCTTCTTTATCTTGAATCGCATGTCCGCATTCATGAGCAGCAATCGCCATTGAAGCAACACTAGATCCATTATAAACTTCATTAGACAACCTAACAGTTTTTCTTCTAGGATCATAATGATCACTTAAAGTACCACTAGTTTCTACAACATAAACATCATTTAAACCATTATCATCAAGAATCTTTCTTGCTACATCATATCCTGTCATATCATAAGAATTCTTAATCTTTTTATATTTTCCATAAGTTACTGAAATATAAATTTGAGCAGCCATTGGAATTAACAACATAAGTAAATACATGTAATCCATAATCTATACCTCCTCGTAAGTAGTACCTTCTCTAGTATCAATTAATTTAATACCTTTACTATATAATTCATCTCTTATTGAATCAGCAAGTTCATAATCCTTACTTTTCTTTGCTTTATCTCTCTTTTCAATTAATTTCATAATTAAATCATGATCTTCTCTTTTAGCTTCATCCTTCTTTAATAAATCAAGTGCTAAAACCTTATCAAAAGATCTAATAAGTTCAATCTTAGTTGTACCATTAACAGTCTCATCCTTAAGTAAAGAATAAATAACCGTAATCGCATTAGCTGTATTTAAATCATCAGTAATACATGCTGTGAATAAATTAGTATAGTTTTCAAAATCACCATCACTAAGCATTCCCTCTTCTTTTAAATTAGCAATTTTATTCTTTAACTTCTTATATTCATTTTCTGCCGCATTAAGAGCATCAAAAGAAAATATTAATTGCTTACGATAATGACTATTTAAACACATATATCTAAATGATAATGGATTATACCCTTTATTAATTAAACTATCAACAGTAACAACATCACCATGACTCTTACTCATCTTACCATCAATACTCATTAAATGTTCCGTATGTACCCAATAACTACACCATTTATGTCCTAAATAAGCCTCACTTTGAGCAATCTCATTAGTATGATGAGGAAAAATATTATCAACACCACCAGTATGAATATCTAAATATTCACCTAAATTTTTAATTGATATACCAGAACATTCAATATGCCATCCCGGATATCCAACCCCAAAAGGAGAATCCCATTTAAGTTCTTGATCTTCAAACTTACTTTTAGTAAACCATAAAGCAAAGTCAGCCTGATTTCTCTTATTACCATCAAACTCTACTCCATCTCTTACCCCAACAACCATTTCATCTTCCTTATGGTTAGTTAATTTATAATAATCATCTAATTTAGAAACATCAAAATAAACATTACCACCAGCTTGATAAGCATAACCATCCTTAAGTAACTTCTCTATAATCTTAATATACATATCAATATTATCACTCGCATTACTTACAATTTCTGGTCTCTTACAATTTAAAGCATCAAAATCCTTAAAAAAAGCATCAGTATAAAATTTAGCTATATCTAAAACACTTTTATGTTCCTTCTTAGCACTAGCAACCATTTTATCTTCTCCAGAATCAGAATCACTCTTTAAATGACCAACATCTGTAATATTCATACATCTTTCAACTTTATAACCAATATATCTTAAAGTTCTATCCAATAAATCATTACATACATAATTTCTTAAATTACCAATATGTGCATAATGATACACAGTAGGACCACAAGAATAAAAAGTAACCCTATCTTTATTATGAGGTGCAAATTCCTCTATTTTTCTAGTTAAAGTATTATAAATCTTCATAATTACCTCCTTCATATACCTAATTTTATCATTTATAATAAAAAAATTAAACAACATAACTTAAAAAAGTGATTACTTCACCATAATCACTATGCAACTAACTCATTAAATCCAATTCTACTTGTCTCTTCATTATTAAATACAAATATAATCGAATTATTTAAATATACCTTCTCATTATTCATATTACTTATATAACCATTACTAATCATCGAATCAACTAAATTTCTAATAATTCTACCAGCTTTATCATAATTATTAAAACAAATAATTGAATAAGGATTCTCATCTATCTTATCATATAAATAATTATTATTAATTAACTTATTAACTCCAAATTCATCATTAAACTCTAAACAATTAATATTAATTAAATTAATTCCTAACTTATTAGCAATATAACTAATTATTTTTTCTTTACTCTTACTTTCTCCATTTAAAAACATATACTTATTAAACTTATTATCTCTAATAATATTCATTATATTTTTAACAATCAATTCATTATATTTTTTTTCAAGTTCAGATTTAACCTCATTAAACTTATTATCATCTATATTAATAATATTAACTCTCTCCTTAATTAAATTATCTACATCTATCATTTTAATGTTCATATCCTTAGATTTATTAACATAATTATCAAGTATTTTCTTAGAACAAACTGTATCTAACACTTCTATTGATTTATCTGGATTATATAAATTAGGCATATATTTATCTGTATTATTAATAATATAATTAACTATATTTTTATTTATCTTTAATTTATAGTACTCTTCATAACTTTTCTTAACTTTATTTAATATAAATTCCATATCTTTTAAACTTGGTTCATTAACCATAATAGGAGTAAATCTTCTAAGTAAAGCCTGATCTTTTTTAATATATTCATTATATTCACTTATAGTAGTAGCTCCAATAATTTTTATATCCCCATTACATAAATAAGGTTTTAATATATTACCAGCATCTATTGCTCCCTCACTAGAACCAGTTTTCATAATTGTATGAATTTCATCTATAAATAAAATTATATTTTTATTCTTAATACACTCTTTAATTAAATCATTAACTCTTGCTTCAAATTCTCCCCTATATTTAGTTCCCGAAATTAAAGTACTAACTTGAACTGAAATTATTTTTTTGTTTTTAAGTTCTACCGGAACATCCCCAACATTTATTCTTCTAGCAAGTTCTTTAACTAAAGCCGTCTTACCAACCCCTGCATGTCCTATTAACAAAGGATTATTTTTATTTTTTCTTAAGAGTATCTCCATAATATTTGTTATTTCTTTATCTCTTAAATATATTTTGTCAGTTACCTCATCATTTAAAATAGTACCAAATTCACTTAAAACACCACGATTATTAAGTTCTAAAGTAAGAGCATCTAAATCAATACCCATATTATTAACTATACTATAACCTATTCCATCTTTATATGATAACAAACTAGATAACAAATAATATTCATCTAAATCTTTATTATCTTTATCTGAATTTTCTCTTGCTTTATTAATTACTAACTTTAATAAAGGTGTATATAAAATATATTTAGACTCTTTAGTAGCACTTCCTATAATCTTAAGTAAATTCTTTTTATAATTATAATAATTTAAATTATATTTATAACATATCTTACTAATATTTTTATTCTTTAATAAAGATAATAATAAATGCTCAGTTCCAACATAAGGATGATGACAACTAAGCATTTCTTTTTCTGCAATTTTAAGTATTTTACTTGTTTCACTATTATAACAATTTTTCATGATTTATCTCCCATAATATTCTATGAATATAATGGTTTAAGTATTAAAAAAATATTCAGGTTTCCCCAAATATTTTAATATATTTTATTTGTAAATAGTAATTTTTATTGCTTCATATATGTTAATTAAAATCATTTTTAAATTCAACACAAGTATGTGTATAAAAAATATCATAATCAAATATAACGATATCCTTATCACCTATCATTTTAATTTCATTATTAGAAATCAATATAACATCTTCTTCTGGCATATATAATGTTTTAAATTTTTTAGAATAACTTTTTAAATCTTCTTCATTTTTATTAAAATGAGATTCTTTTAAACGACACAAAATAGAATAATCATTCAGATAATTAAATCCACTTAAATCACATATATTTACATCATTTCCATCATCTATTAAAGCACTATTTATATCCTTACCAAAAACAATAACACCAGCACTACCAGCAAAAATAACTTCATCATTATTTAAAATTTTATCCCAATTAGAATATTCCTTTAAATCTTTTAATAATTTGAATGTATTACCACCACCAATAAATATAGCAGCATATTCATTAAAATCTTTATTAGATAACTCTAAAGAATTTCTAACCATATCAAATTTCATACTACCAAAATTTTTAATTTTCTCACTAAACCATTAATAACTACTATTATATTTTTCTTCATCCATAGCTAGTGGTATATATAATATAGGTTTATTTTTATCAATACATTTTTCAAATTCTTTATAAGCATCAATTACTTGTTTACCACTTCCACCACCACATAAGAATAATTTCATAATTTAAAACATCTCATTATTTTTAAATATCGAATTCACATAATTTACTTATTGGTTTAAATTCATTACTATCATCAAGTTTTATTTCATTAAATTTATTATCTTTCCAAAAACATTTTAAAGCATAGCCTTTGTCAAAATTTCTTTCATTACCATTTTCTGAAATAATTCTATACTCATCATCAATTATCTCTATAGCTGAACAATTAGAAAGCATTATTCCAATTTTTTTATTATCTTTAAGTTGATATTTACTAGATTCATATCTTCCATCTTCATCAGCATGTGGTGTAACAAATAAATCAAACCAATCTAAACAATTGATACTTTCAAATCCACCATCTTCCATATCCGAATTACATGAATTAAACCAACAAACAGCACCAGCTGATATTCCACAAATAACTTTGCCATTATACCATGCATCTTTTAATAATTTATCAAAGCCAGTTTTTTTCCATAAATCTAACATCAACATAGTGTCACCACCGCCTTCATAAATTATATCAGCCCAATCAACTAACTCTTTAACATAATCTTTATTAGTTAAATCTTTTGCCTTCAAACATTTACAATTACATCCAAACATATCACCATAAATTTTTTTCATAGTATTATAATAACTATCTTCTATTTCTTCCGAAAAACTCATAGCATGAACAATAAACAAATAATTTGGATTTTTCTTATTAGTTAATCTAATAATTTCTTCATCCATTAATTTTGTTTCATATTTAGTCTTAGTTCCATCTTCCAATAATCTTCCATTTTCTCCGCCACCAATAGCAATTAATTTTTTAACCATAATCATTCCTCATTTCATTTTTTATATTTTTTTAAATCATAATTTTAATTTTTTACATTTAGTTCTTGGAAAAGCAATTGTATCTCTTATGTTTTCCAAACCAGTTACATACATCATTAGTCTTTCAACACCTAGTCCAAATCCACTATGCTCAACACTTCCATATTTACGTAAATCAAGATACCAATAATAATCTTCTTCCGTCATATTTAACTCTTTAATTCTTGTATTTAGTAAATCAAAATTATCCTCTTTTTGGGAAATACCTATAATATCACCTATACCAGGAAAATATAAATCAGCAGAAGCAACAGTTTTACCATCAGGATTTAATTTTATATAAAATGGTTTAAAATCTTTTGGATAATTAATTATATATACAGGCCTATTATATATTTTATCAGTTATATATTTTAAGTGTTCATATTTTAAATCGCAACCATAATAAACAGGAAATTCAAAATGTACATTTGAATTCAATAAAATATTTATTGCATCCATATAATCAAGATTTACAAATTCATTATTAATTACACTTGTCAATTTTTCCAATAAAGAATTGTCATAATACTTGTTAAAAAAATATAATTCATCCCAACATTCATTTATTAATTTATCAAAAATATGTTTAATCATTTTATTTACAAAAATTATTGTTTCATTTAAATTTGTAAAAGCCATTTCTGGTTCAAATAACCAAAATTCTGCCGCATGTCTTTTTGTATTTGAATTTTCAGCTCTAAAACTAGGACCAAATGTAAAAACCTTTCCCAAACTACATGCCATAGCTTCGGCTTCTAATTGACCAGACACTGTTAAATTAACCCTTTTACCAAAAAAGTCATCATTATCCAAATCATCATTATATGAATTATATGATATATCATTAATATTCAATGTTGTGACTCTAAACATTTCTCCAGCACCTTCACAATTACTACCTGTAATTATTGGAGAATTAACATAAATAAAATCATTTTTCTGCAAATAATCAAAAATGCTTTGAACAATAACACTTCTTATTCTAAAAGCTGCATTAAAAGTATTTGTTCTTGTTCTTAAATGAGGATATTCTCTTAAATATTCCAAATTTTGTTTTTTCTTTTGAATAGGATAATCTTTTGGACAATTTCCTAAAACTTGAAAGTTTTGAACATTTAATTCAATGTTTTGAATATTGTTTTTTGAATAAACCAATATTCCATTAACTGCAATTGATGTCCCTGTATTTAAATTATTTAAATCAAACCCTTTACTTAAATCAAAAACTAATTGTAAATTTTTTAATGATGTTCCATCATTAATTTCAATAAAACACATATTTTTCGATTTTCTGATTGTACGAATCCACCCACAAACATTTACAAGTTTTCCAATATACTCATTATTATTATTTAAAATTTTTATATCTTCATGTTTCATTTGCTTTTTCCTCCTTTAATTACATTACAAATTTTAGTCCAATCTGATCTTCTAGTAATATTTCCAACTATATTTCTATTATAAAAATCTGAATTATAATCATTTAATAACTCCTGAGAGTAATCTGATACCCATGCATTTCCAGAATTATCTATTAGCATATATAATTTATTCCTAACTTCCATTCCTTTAAATTCTATAATATCTGATTTATTACTTTTTTCTAATATTTCTTTCTCATAGTTATTAAATTCTTCATCTGTTATATCAAAAAAATTTTTATTTAATGAACCATATTTACCAATTGGAATAAATTTAAATAATTGCCATTTATTTATTCCATCTAATTGATTTATTATTTCACACAAGGACTTTGAATCATTCAAATTTCCTTTATGAACTACAGTATTAATACAAATATTAGCATTATTTTTTATTAATTGTTGAATTATTTCTAACTGGTCTGAAAACAAATCAAAATTAGTTTGTCTAAACTTTTTAAATATTTCATTAGATGATCCATCAAAAGGTATTCCAATTGTATCAACCAACTCAGCTATTTTATGTATATCAACTTTATTATAAATAATATTATTACCACATTTTACATCTCTTATTAATGTTGTTCCAACGGTATCCAAAGTAATAAACATTCCAATATTCTTTATTTGCTTTAACAAATTTACTATATCTTTCCTAGTCAATGGATCACCGCCACACAAAGTTACCTTTTTTATTCCTCTAAAGTATGCATATTTCAAAAAATCAACTATAGTCTTTGTATCTAATTCTTGATTAAAATTTTCATTTCTAGAAAAACTATAACAACCTTTACAACTTACAAAACATCGTTGACTTACAAATATATTTAAATGCATAAGCCCTCCTTAATTATTTATTACTTAATAAGCTTATTATAAAGTAAATTATCTTGATTAACTAAATCAATTTCTTCAAAAAATTTTTTAAGTTTTTTATTATAATCAATTATTTTATCAATATTATCTTTAGGAACAAAACTTTTTAAATATTCCTTAATATCAAAATCTAATAAATCTGGTGATGTAATGCCATTAACAGGAACAAGCCAAAAATGAACATTTACATATGGATCAGACTTCTCATTAGATAAAAGATGTGCATAGTTTATCCCTAAAGCCTTTCTCATCCCTTCTTTAGTTTTTTTTAAAATAAAAGAAAAACGTAAAAAAGTAATATCATCTATTAAATCAAAAGCACGATATGTTTTATTTAAAGATAGTATATAAAATCCAGGACACGGATATTTTGGATCTGCTCTTAAAATAATTCCATTATTATTATAAATTGGTAAATTATGTTCAGGAATATATTCAGGATATTGTTCCATAAAATCTGCACGTGATAAATTATTTGGAACAATATAAGCTCTATAGTTTTTATTTTTTCCATAAAAATAAATGTACCTCATTCCAATTGGTTCTGGTGGAAAATCCTCTCTTATATCCGATTCTATATATTTTAAAATTTTTTTCATATCTAAACACCAATACTTTCTACATTTGATATATATGATAAGATTTCTTTCCAATTGCTAACTCTCATAATATTGGAAGAAAAATTAATATTATATTTTGTATTATACATTAAAACTTTTATATTTGAATTATTAAAAATATTATTACAGGTTTGAAAATTATCATCAATAAAGATATCCAATTTACATTTTCTACAAATCGGAAGTTTATCATTAACATTTACAAATAGTTCATCATAAACTATTTCATTTAATTTTAACCATTCTTTAGTAAAATTAAACATATCATTAATTTCATTATCATTTCTTGATGAAATTAAATATATTTTAATACCACTATTTTTTAATCTTTTTAAAACATGTTTTACATCCTTTTTTGGTTTAGTCTCTAATAATATTTTTTTTAAATATAGTTCTTTAAATTCTTCTTTGTTATTATCATTCCAGCCAAATGCTTTTGTCTGATCCAAAGTATCACTAATTATTGAATAATTAATATGTTTTTGACGATTATATTTTCTTGCATATGAAAGAAAAACATCACTTGAATTTGTAATTGTATCATCAATGTCTAATCCAATTCTCATTATCTCACTTACCTCCTATTAAACTCTCTTATTTTCTTTTTAGCCAAGCTAGTTTGAGCTTTATCAATCCAATCCTCCCTTGGACCAAAAGAATAATCATCTGTAACTATTCTTACTCTATCCTTATTATGTAAAACATAATCAACTGGTACATATTCATCATTAACAAATACACCAACCATCGTATTACCTATATCAGTATGTATTTTATATGCAAAATCTATTGGTGTAGCCCCTTTTGGAAGTTCTATAATATCTCCTTTAGTTGTATAAACATAAATTCTATCTGCAAATAATTCATTCTTAACTTGATTAACAAATTGTTGATTATCTCCAAACATAGAATTAATTTCTATTAAAGATTTAAAGAATTGAAATTTTTGTCTTAAATCTTCCTGCATTACATCTCTTGCTTTTCCTTTTTGTTCATCCCAATATGCTGTAAGTCCAAAAGATGCTACTCTATCCATCTCAAATGTTCTTATTTGAGTTTGAACAATTCTTTCATCTGGTCCAAACACAGTTGTGTGTAAACTTCTGTACATATTTGTTTTAGGATTACAAATATAATCTTTAAATTTCTCATTTATTGGATGATATTCTTTATGTATAAGTCCTAAAGTTAAATAACAATTCGATATTTCATCTACCATTATTTTAAGTGCTAATAAATCATGTATATCAGATATTTTATGTCCTTCATTTAATCTTTTATATATTCCATAAATATTTTTAGTTCTAACTTTTATCTCATTAGGAATATTTCTATCATTAAGTAATGTTTCTATTTTACCTAACATTTCCATTAAACAATCTTTACTAGATTCTTCAATTTTTAACTTTCTTTCTTCTATAGTTTTATACATATCAGGCTTCAAATACTTTAATGATAAATCTTCAAGTTCACTCTTTATTCTATAAGCTCCAATATAATAAGCAAGTGGAACAAATATTTCCATAGTTTCAAGTGAATTTTCTTTTTGTTTAAATTCTGATTTAAACTCTAAAGTTCTCATATTATGAAGTCTATCAGCAAGTTTGATTATAATAATTCTTACATCATCAGTTATGCCAGTTATAATTTTTCTCGTATTTGCATAATTTTGATCTTGTTTAGAAGAAAAATTCATTTTAGATAACTTTGTAACTCCATCTACTAAATTAGCAACATTTTGATTAAAATCATGTGCAATATCTTCTTTTGTTATATTAGTATCTTCTAATGTATCATGCAGTAATCCAGCACATATAGTATCTCTATCAGCATGCATTTCACATAAAATATATGCTACATTAAGAGGATGATTTATATAAGGTTCTCCGCTTTGCCGAAATTGTCCTGCATGTAAATTTTTTGCATATTCATATGCTTTATTAACAATTTCTACTTCCTCCGCATTGTATTCCTTTAATTTTTCAAGTAAATCATCAATAGTAATATTTTTCATAAAACACCTCCCAATTAAAAAAGACGCCAAAGAGCAAACTAACACTCTTTAACGTCAACTATTTTCGATATTAAGGCATGCGCAGCCAAAGTTAAAACCATAATTGCATTTAACATTGATATTTTTAGAAATAATAAAATTAATTTCTTCGAATACTTTAGCCATACCTTTTCTCCTTTAAATAAATTTAATCAATATTTTACAACTAAAATTTATTATGTCAATACTTTTTTTAGCAAAATTTTACGATTTTCCGAAAATAATTAAATTCATCAAAAAAGAACAGCCTAAACTATTCTTAATTATTATACTTATTTAACAACAATATTAACTAACTTCTTAGGAACAGTTATAACTTTAACTATTTCTTTATTATCTATAAATATTTTAACATTATCAATAGCCTTAGCTAGTTCAACCATTTCTTCATCAGTAGTATCTGCTGTAACTTCTATTTTACCTCTAATCTTACCATTAACTTGAACAACTAAATTAAAGGTGTTTTTTACTAATTTATTTTCTTCACATTTTGGCCATGATTCTTCAATTATATTTTTATCAAATACGATTTCAAATAACTCACTAGTTATATGAGGTGCAAGTGGATTTAATACAATTAAGAATGATTTTAATTCTCTCTTAGTAATATAACCACGTTCTCTAACTTTTTTAAGATAACTCATACAAGCTGCAATAGATGTATTTAATTTTAAATCTTCTAAATCTTCAGTTACTTTTTTAATAAGTGAATTTAAATCATATTCTTGTTCACTTGATAATTCTTCATCTTCTTTTACAATATTTTGTAAATCCCATACTTTATTAATAAAGTTAACTATTCCATTTATTCCATCATATGTCCAAGCTATATTATCTTCATAACCACCTAAGAAATGAACATGAAGTCTTGCTACATCTGAGCCATATTTATCAATAACTTCCATAGGTGATACTCCATTAGCCGAACTCTTACTCATCTTCTTGCCAGTATCATCTAAAATTAAACCACTACCCATTTTTCTTAAGAATGGATCTCTTGAAGGCACAACACCTATTTCATATAAAAAGTTTTGCCAGAAAAATGCATATAATACGTGTCTAGTTATATGTTCAGTACCACCTGTATAGCAATCAACACTTCCCCAATATTTAAGTTTATCAAAATCCGCTAATTTTTCATTATTTTTAGGATCACAATATCTAAGCCAGTACCAACTTGATCCAGCCCAGTTAGGCATTGTATCAGTTTCTCTTTTAGCAGGTCCGCCACACTTAGGACATTTACAATTTACCCAATCTTCTATTTTAGATAAAGGAGATGCACCATCTTCTCTAGGCATGTAATCATCAGTTTTTGGCAATCTAACAGGTAATTCTTCTTCAGGTACTGGAACAGATCCACACTTATCACAGAATACGATTGGAAATGGTTCTCCCCAATATCTTTGTCTATTAAAAGACCAATCTTGCATTTTATAATTAACAACTTTTTCACCAACATGAGTATTCACTAACTTATCAATAATCTTTTCTTTAGCTTCTTTAACAGGTAAACCACTAAATTCCTCAGAATTCATCATCTTATAATTATTAGCAAAATACTCCATCTTTTCAACGGCGTTATTACTTACATCACCTTCTATAACTTGAATCATAGGTATATTAAATTCTTTAGCAAATTCATAATCTCTTTGATCATGAGTAGGAACAGCCATAACCATTCCCGTACCATATCCTGCTAAAACAAAATCAGCAATATAAATAGGAACTTTTCTTCCATTAACCGGATTAATTGCATATAATCCTTCTAATATGCATCCAGTCTTTTCTTTTTGATTACTAATTCGATCAAGTTCACTTCTATATCTTGTTTCTTCTTGATATTTCTTAACTTCATCATAATTTTTAATATTATCTTTTAACTTACTAACTAATTCATGTTCAGGAGCCATAACCATAAAAGTAATTCCATATATAGTTTCAGGACAAGTTGTAAATATTTCAGCATTTGTTAATTTATTATTACTTTCATCAACTATCTCAAATCTTACTTTTAAGCCTTCACTCTTACCTATCCAATTCCTTTGAAGTTCTTTTAAATTCTCATTCATATTAATTCTATCAACATTACCAAGAAGTTTTTCGGAATATTCTCTCATCTTTAAGAACCATACCCATCTTTCATCTTGAATTACTTTACCATGACATCTATCACAAATTCCACCTTGAGAATCTTCATTAGAAAGTACAGTCTTACAATTAGGACAAAAGTTTACAACACCTTTCTTTTTATATGCTTTGCCATTTTTAAAAAATTGTAAAAATATCCATTGTGTCCATTTATAATAATCTTCATCACTAGTTGCAAACGCTCTATCATAATCAAATGACAAACCAATTCTTTTAGATTGAGCAAGAACATTTTTCATTCCATTAGCAACAAATATTTTAGGATCTATTCCTGTTTTAATTGCCGCATTTTCAGCAGGTAAACCAAAAGAATCTCCACCTATTGGAAATAAAACATTATATCCTTGAAATCTTTTCATTCGAGCTAGAGCATCAGCTGGAACAGAGCCCTTTAAATGCCCCATATGTAAATTACCACTTATATTAAAAAATTCATATAAAACATAATATTTAGGTTTAGTCGGATGAAAATCTATAGCTTTAAAACTTTTCTCTTCATCCCATCTCTTTTCCCATTTTTCTTCTACTTCTTTAAAATTGTACATGACAATCAACTCCTTCGTAATTACATCTCATTCAATGTTTTTATTATAGCACATGCTTTAATTATTTGTTAATAATTAAATTATTGAAAAACAAAAAAGAACAGCCTAAACTATTCTTAATTAATGTATTTCTAATCTTAATTTATCTGCTAAAGTAGCTATGAACTCTGAATTAGTTGGTTTAGCTCTATCATAATCAACAGAGTGACCAAATATTTCTTCCATTACCTCATAATCTCCTCTAGTCCAACTAACCTCAATTGCATGTCTAATTGCTCTTTCAACTCTTGATGAAGTTGTATCATACATACTAGCAATTTCTGGATATAATTCTTTTGTAATAGCACCTAACATACTGGGTTTATTATACATTAAACTAATACTATCTCTAATATAACTATAACCTTTAATATGACTAGGCATACCAAGTGAATGTAATAAATTTGTTATAGCTTGTTGTAAGTCTTTATTATCAATTCTTGTTTTATTTTGATTATTAACAATTCTTTTAATAATATCAGCTAAAGAATCCAAATTATATGGTTTTAACATATAATAACTTACCCCAACATCCATACACTTTTTAATTATATCCACAGAATTAATACACGTAGTAATTATACTTTTAATATTTATATTTTCTTTTTTTAATTCTTCTAAGACGCTAAGTCCATCTCTTTTTGGTATAACTAAATCCATTAAAACTAAATCATAACTTTCATAATTCTTTTTTAATTCAATTAAAGCATCTTCTCCATTAGAACAAGATCCTACTATTTCTACACCAACATTCTTACTACTAAAATACTTCTTTACTTCAGTGACAACATCTTTGTTATCCTCTACCATAAATACCTGTATTTTGGTTTTCATTTTCTCTCCTTTTCATCTTATTATATAAATACCACGTACTTTAATTATACACTTAAATATGACAAATAAAAAGAAAATATCCTGACAACTATTGTCAAGATATGTAAACTTTTGTCGAATTATTTAAAATTATCTTCTATATCTTTTTTATTTAAAGGATTAATTAATACAGCATCAAAGCCATATTCTTTTAACTCTTTCTTTAAGTTAATACTCTTCTTTTTAGTTATAACAAACACTTTTCCTTTAAAACCATCAACTTGTTTAACTTTATCTAGAAAACTTCTAGCATCTATCTTATCCATATCCTCATCAATTACAACTATATTAAAAGATTCACCATTTCTTATTTTATCCAAACAAGTTTTAGTCATATCAAAAGATTCAACTACATCCCCATTTTTCTTTCCAATCGATTTAACTACTCTAACATTTTTTTCATTACTTGAAATAACACCAATATTTTTAATATCATTATAATAATCTTTATATTTATTTTCTATTGTATCATTATTACTAGCAACAATTTCTTGATTTAATGTAACCGTTATCTTTGCCCCTTTTGTTGAACCACTTTCAATTATAAAAGTTCCACCTATAATATTTATAATCTTCCGTACTAATTTCAAATTCAATTCTAAATTATCCTTATTTATAATTTCAGTATTAGTCATATCTTCATGATTACTCATTATTTCTTTTTGCTTAAAAACATCAATTCCACAACCACTATCTTCTACCACTATTATTAACCTACATATATTTGATTTAATTATACTATTAACTCTTAGTTCAACATATCCATCTTTAGTATATTTAAAAGCATTACCAAGTAAAGTTGAAACAATTTGTTTAACCCTTATTGAATCTCCATATAATTCATTAGGAATATTATCTTCCATAATAATTCTAAAATCTATGTTCTTATCTAATTTATTCTTATAATTATAATATATTGAATTAAATAATAATTTTGGGTTATATTTATTTTTAACTTCATTTAAATTTCTAACATCTAAAGAGCTTATATCAATTGTATTTCTTATCTTATTTCTTGCAGTATCAATAATATTTTTAGATTTTACTAAATTTTCATTAATAATTTCCAACGAATTACAATTACTCATCTCTGAATATAATTTATCTAACTTATCTATTTTATCCTGAATATCATTAGTAATACTAAAAATAAATTTATTTTTTTCTGCATTTGATGCTTCAGACATAGCTTGTGTTTTAGTTAATTCTTCAATTATTTTTAAATCCGGATTTTCTATTGTAAAATACATAATAAATAATACAACACTTTCCATAGAAGTTGTAAGAGTAACGGTTGGATTAATTCTTTGAATAAATACAATAATAATATTAAACAAAGTAAAAGCTAAGAATGGTAATACCTTTTTCATTTTAACAGTTTTAATATGACAAAATATTGTAATAATACTTGCAGTAATAGCAACTGTTCCTACATTATAAGTATAGTCACATGATAAACCAGTTGCAAAACCATTTCCTGTTGTAATTGGCAAAACAAATATAAAAAATGTAGATAACATTCCTACAATACAAGTTAAATTTTTAATTCTATTAAAAACATTTTCATTTTTTTCAAAACAAAGTGAATAAATATATATAGTCAATGTTAAAGTGAAATATGTCATAAAACACATAAATAATTTTGTAAAAAAGTGACAAATTATTGCATCATCAGGAAGTTTATTTCCTAGTATCCCACACAAAATTTCTAACAATAGACCAATAAAATTAATGATAAGTAAAATAGAATAATACTTATTTTCCTTTGTTTTTAAATGACTCTTAGAAAAATAAGAAACAATAAGAACTACTAAATATATTAAAACTACTCCCATTAAATATATGAATTGCATATTCTTCACCTACTCTATCAAAAGAATATCACAATAAAAAAAATTAGTCTATATCAACATAGAACTAATTTTAATATTATTTGTATTCTAATTTTTTAACCTTTTCCATATATTTTAATTTAGGGTTTACATCAAAACAATTTGTTAAATCTAATCCTTCAGCAATTAATGCCCCACGATCTCTTTTACCACTTGGTGCAATAGGAAATGATTCAATATTAGAATGTACTCGAATATACATTTTATCCACTAATTCTTTAGGAAATGCCTTTTTAAGTCTTGAATTAATACTGTCTAAAGCTTTAGCAAAACCACTAATCATAACCGGACTAAATTCTACATGAATAACAATTGATTCTCCCATTTTGTCATCATTTACCCTAACAGCAGTCGTACTCATAACGTTTTTAGTATCTTTTAAAACTACATCTTCAATTTCAAATAAAGGTATAGTTCTTCCATTAACTACAAATGCATCATCTAATCTTCCTTTAATTCTAACTCTTCTATT
>CANNTX010000028.1 GCA_947522695.1 uncultured Bacilli bacterium
AAGTAGCTCAGTTTGGTAGAGCACTACGCTTGGGACGTAGGGGTCGCAGGTTCGAATCCTGTCTTCTCGACCATTTTTGTTTTTTAAGCCCATTTTCATGGGTTTTTATTATGGCCTTTTTATGTCTTATATCATCTAATATAATAAAGTGAGGTCAAATATGATTAAATTAAAATATCCTTTAAAATTTGTAGGGATAACTCAAGATTATAATTCATATCATAGAGCTAATGATTTAGGCTGGAATAATAAATATGGTGGTAGAACAGTAGAAATGTATGCATGTGGTGAAGGAAAAGTTACGGAAGTAGTAGATGGAAAAAATAATTCTATGAATAATGGCGATAGTGGAAATTTTGTAACAATTGAATATGCTGATGGTTATAAAACAAGAACTTGTCATATGCTTAAAAATAGTATTAAAGTTAAAGTAGGAGATAAAGTTAATGCAAGTACTATAATAGGAAGAATGGGAAATAGCGGTTATTGCGGAAAAAATAGAGCTTATCACGTTCATTTCATTGTTTGGAAAGATAATGTTAGAGTTAATCCGAGAAAACATGTATATATTTATAAAGATAATGTAGTTGCTAAATCTAATCAGTATCAATTACTTTATTATAATGAAGAAGAGCCAGTAAGAAAAAATTATGTAATTATTACAGCAAAAAGAGGTGTATGGTGTAGAAAAGGCGTTGGCTTTAAATATCCTAAATATAAAGCAATACCATATGGTACTAAATGTGAATTAATAGGAAAAAATATTGGCTATGCTAGTGGTTATAAGTGGGATAAAATTATTTATAATGGTGAAGAAGTTTATTTACCTAATAATTGGAATCGATATATATGATTAGTAAGGAAACATTTCCTTGCTTTTTTTATACAAATAATTGATTTTTGTTAAAAAATTTTATTTAATTAGTATAGAGGGATAAATATGAATAAGAAAAGATTAAAGATAGGTTTGTTTTTAGATTCTTTTTTTCCAAATATAGATGGTGTTGTTAATGTAGTTGATAATTTAGCTAAGGAGTTATCTAAATATAATGATGTAGTTGTTGTAGTTCCATATACGGAAAGTGTTAATGAAGATAAAGATAGACCATATAAAGTAATTAGGATTAATAGTTTACCTGTTCCTTTTACTGATTATCGTGTTTCTTTGATGCAAACTAGAATAAATGAATCGTATAAAATATTATTAGAAGAAAAATTTGATATAATTCATATTCATTCGCCACTTGCGATTGGCTTATTGGGATTAAAAGTTGCAAAAAAATTAAATATTCCATGTATAGCAACTATGCATACAAGATTTGATTTTGAAATAAGAAAAAGAGTTAATAATCAGTTTATTATAGATAATATTATTTCTAGATTTATTAAAGTGTATAATGCTTGTGATAAATGTATTGCTGTAAATAATGCGATGAAAAAGGTATTTAAAGATTATGGTTATTTATATGAACCAGTTGTTATTTATAATGGAACTGATTTAACAACTTGTAAAGATAAAGAAATAATTAATAAAATAAATGTTAAATATTCGTTAGATGAGGTATATCCTGTATTCTTATTTGTAGGTAGAATTATTGATATTAAAAATATATTTTTTATTTTGGATTCTTTAAAACTTCTTAAAGAAGAAGGTTATAAATTTAAAATGATATATGTTGGTGATGGATTTGATTTAAAAGAATTACAGAAAAAAATTGTTGATTATGGTATGCAAGATTATTGTATAACAACTGGGATGATAACTGATAGAAATATTATTTCTGGTTTTTATAAGAGGGCTGATTTATTTTTGTTTCCATCTTTATTTGATGCATCAAGTTTAGTTCAGATTGAAGCGGCTGTTAATGAAACTCCAGGAATATTTATTGAAGGAAGTGTTACTAGTGATACGGTAATTAATAATGTTAGTGGTTTTACTTCTTCTTATAGTGTTAATGATTATAAAGAACGAATTAAAGAAATAATAAGTGATAAAGAAAAGTTAAAAGAAGTTGGTAAAAATGCACGAGAAATGTTAGGGAGAAGTTGGGATGGTATAGCTAAGGATACTTATGAATTGTATTTGAAAGAAATGGAAAAGAAGGAATTATAGTTATGAGTAAAGATATTAAAATAATAAATGATGAATGTACTGCAAGTTGGTATTTAGGTAGAATTGGGAAAGAAGCATCCTTATTTATATGTACTTATTGTTATGAATATACACCTGTTGTAAATGATTCTTTATATATGCCAAGTAGAAATGTTTATAATTTGTTTCCGGTTTGTCCTTGTTGTGGAATGGTTATGCATGAAAATATAGAAGTAGAGATTGATAAAGATTATAGTTTTAAGAGTATGAGTTTAAATAGAAAAAGTGCTCATAGATAGAAGGTTAAACGTGATTAGAAAACAAGATAATAATAAAATATTAATTATTTCTCATATGGCTGACTCTGATGGTATGGGAAGTGTAATATTAGGTATTAAATATTTTAAAAATATTGATTATATACTTTGTGAAGCTAGCGATTTGGAATGCTTGCTTAAGGAAGATTTTAGCAATTATGAACAAATATTTATTTGTGATTTACCATTTTTTAAGGTGACTATTAATGTTATTGAAAATAATAGTTATTTAAAGGAACATTTAAAACATTTTGATCATCATGAATCTAGTGTTAGTGATAATAATTATTCTTTTGTAAATGAAGTTATTAGTATTGATGGTTTAACAGTGTCGGCTACTTATTTGTTTTATCAGTATTTAAAATCTTTGGATGATAAATTAAATAAGAGATTTTATGAAGAATTCGTAGAAGGTGTAAGAGCATATGATATTTGGGATAAAAATGGTGATTTTGAATTAGGAAAGAAAATTACTAATGTTTTTACCCTTATGGAACCAGTTAGTTTTATTGATTATATTTGTTCTTTGGATGATAGTAAAGAGTTTATGATAACTAAAGAAATAGATAATTTGATTTTATCTAATGAAAAGAAAATGAATAATTATTTTGAAAAAGCCTATGAAAAAATAGTTATAACTGATTATAAAGGCTATAAAATGGCTGTTACAATTAATGAACAATATAGATCTTTATTAGGTAATTATATTTGTAATAAGAATAAAGATATTGATTTTGTTTTAATTATTAATTTTGAAAGGTTTAGTTGTTCTTTAAGATGCGAAAAAGAGGGTGTTGATGTATCAGTAATTGCGAGTGAATTTCAACATGATGGTGGAGGACATACTAAATCATCTGGTTTTATATTAGATAGTGAATCTATTCCAAAAGTTAAGAAATATATTGATTTATATTTAGATAATATTTGTAAGTGAGTTTGATTAGAAAACTTGCTTTTTTAATGGGAAAATGCTAAAGTACATAGCAAATGTGGTGGTGATATTATGCGTATATATGGATTTTATAATGAATATTCAGGACATGAAATAGATACTGCACTTAGAGAATTAACTGCATCAGAATATCGTCAATTAGGAAATATTTTTGAGGATAAAGGAATCAATTTGGCTAAATACCATAAAGATAGAGAAAATTTCTCTTCAAGTATTATTTTAAAATTCACTAATATTCTTGAACAAAATAGAAGAAATGGTCTAACATCATTTAATCAATTAACAACAAATATTATAAATTTAATTAATTTAGGAAAAACAAATAGAGAAATATGTGAAAAGTTAAATATAGATTATAAAACTTTATATTTTGAATTAAAAAAAGTTAAAAACTGTAAAAGAAATTATGATAGAGAATATTTTTATGATGGAAAAATTATTAGTAATGGGAATATAAAAAATAAATATGGTAAAGGAAATACTTTAAATATAGGTTATAATAATACTTTAAGATTTCTTGTTATATCTGATTTACATTATGGAAATAGTCTAGAAAATGTTGAAGCAGTTAATAGAGCATTTAATTATGCAAAAAAAAGAGATATTAATATTATTTTAGCTTGTGGAGATTTTATTGATGGAGCATTTTCTAAAGGAAAGCAAATAATAGAAAGATACTTTAAACAATTTGAACATTTTGCTTTAGATTATCCCTATGATAAGGATATAATCACATTTGGTGTTGGTGGGAATCATGATTACAGTGTTAAATTTACAGATGAATTTGATTTTATAAAATTTTGTAGTATGTACCGAGACGATATAATAATTGATAATTATGCTAACAGTTTTCTTAATATAGGAAAAGAAACTATTCAAATGTGCCATGAAATTAAAGGTTTTCCAAAATTAGAAAGTTCTTCTAAAATTATTTTAAATGGACATATTCATAAATATGATATTAAACAAGTTAAAGATAATCATAGTCTAAATATATATATACCAACTATATCAAATTTAATTCAGACTGTTCCTGAAGCATTAGAAATAGAATTAAGTTTAAATAATGAAATAATTGAAAATATCAATATTAAAGAAATATGTTTTGGAAACAAGGATATTATATTAAGTGAAAAAGAATTTTATTTTAATAAAAGTAATGAATCAAAAAAAGAAGAACAACCTAAAGTAAAAGAATTAGAAAAAAGAAGTTCTCAAATTGATAAATTTAATAAAAGATATGGTTTATAAATCTCAAATTTTTTGAGATTTTTTTTAAAGTTTATGATATAGTTAATTAAGAATAGGATTGAGGCTGTGTGAGAAAGAATAAGTTAGAACTTATATTATCTATAATAGTTATATTAATTTGTCTTATTTTAGGTTATATCATAGCTAAATCTTTAATTTAGGAGAATGATTATGGATAATGAATTTAAAGTGTTAGATGAATATTTTAGAGTAGTTAATTATTTATCTTGTGCAATGATTTATTTAAAGGATAATCCTTTACTTAGAAAACCTTTAGAAATGGATGATATTAAAAAGAAGTTAGTAGGACATTGGGGAAGTGCACCTGGACAAAATTTTGTTTATGCTCATTTAAATAGAGTTATCAACAAGTATGATTTAAATATGATTTATATTTCAGGACCTGGTCACAGTGGTCAGGCTATGGTTGCTAATTCTTATATTGAAGGAACTTATAGTGAATATTATCCTGAGGTAACTAATGATTTAGAAGGCTTAACTAAGTTATGTAAAAGTTTTAGTTTTCCAGGAGGACTTCCTTCTCATGTTGCGCCAAATGTTCCAGGATCTATTAATGAAGGTGGGGAACTTGGCTATAGCTTAGCTCATGCTTATGGTGCTGTTTTGGATAATCCTAAGTTAATTGCAGCTTGCGTTATTGGGGATGGAGAAGCAGAAACTGGTCCTCTTGCAGCTTCTTGGCAAATAAATAAATTAATTAATCCAATAACTGATGGTGCTGTTTTACCAATATTACATTTAAATGGCTATAAAATTGCTAATCCGACTATTTTATCAAGAATTAGTGAAAAAGAACTTATTAGTTATTTTGAAGGAATGGGATATCATCCTTATATAGTTAGTGGTTCTAAAGTAAGTGATATGCATAAATTAATGGCAGAAGTAATGGATAAGGTTATTTTGGAAATTAAAACTATTCAAAGTAAAGCTAAATTAAGTAATAATAGTAAGAGACCTTATTGGCCAATGATTATTTTAAAAACTCCTAAAGGATGGACAGGAATTAAAGAATATAATGGATTAAAGATAGAAGGATCATTTAGGTCTCATCAAGTTCCTATTAATGTAAGTGATGCTAATCCGGATAATTTAAAATTATTAGAGAAGTGGCTTAAGAGTTATAAAGTAGATGATTTGTTTGATGCTAGTGGTAGGGTAATTAAGGAAATAAGAGATTTTGTTCCAAAAAAAGATAAAAGAATGAGTAGTAGTAAATACGCTAATGGGGGATTACTTCTTAAGGATTTAAAATTACCTGATTATAAAGATTATGCTGTTAAATTTGATGGTCATGGAACTGTTGTTGCCAGTGATATGTTAAATTTAGGCACTTATTTAATGGATGTTATTAAGAAAAATGATAATTTTAGAATTTTTGGAC
Organism: uncultured Bacilli bacterium; assembly: GCA_947522695.1. GTDB lineage: Bacteria > Bacillota_I > Bacilli_A > RF39 > UBA660 > CAG-533. The sequence goes on from CANNTX010000028.1 coordinate 6,015, forward strand.
CTGATGAAGCGTTATCTAATAGATTTAATGATGTTTTTAAAGTTACTAATAGAAAATGGAATGGTCAGTTACTTTCTAGTGATGAATATTTAGCAGCAAATGGTAAGGTTATTGATAGTATTTTATCTGAACATGTCTGTGAAGGCATGTTAGAAGGATATTTATTAACTGGTAGACATGGCTTAATGCATAGTTATGAAGCATTTATAAGAATTGTAGATTCTATGGCTAGTCAACATGCTAAGTGGATTAAAATGAGTAAGGAAATTCCTTGGAGAAGTGATATAGCAAGTTTAAATTATATTTTAACTAGTCATTGTTGGCAACAAGATCATAATGGTTTTACCCATCAAGATCCTGGATTTATTAATCATTTAGTTACTAAAAAAGCCGATACTGTTAGAATTTATTTACCGATAGATGCTAATACGTTACTTTCTTGTACTAATCATATTTTACAAACTAAAAATTATATTAATTTAATTATTGCTTCTAAGCATCCTTCTTATCAGTGGCTTAATATGGAAGAAGCAAGTAAACATTGTGCAAATGGGATTGGTATATTTGACTGGGCTAGTGATAATAATCCCGATATAGTTATGGCTTGTGCAGGTGATACACCGACCGTTGAAGTTCTTGCGGCAACAAAGATTATGAAGGAATATATTCCTGAACTTAAAATAAGAGTTGTTAATGTTATTGATTTAATGAAATTACAATCTGATTGTGATCATCCTCATGGATTATCTAATGATGAATATAATAAATTATTTACTAAAGATAAACCTATCATATTCGCATTTCATGGATATCCTCACTTGATTCATCAACTTACTTATAAGAGATGTAATCAGAATATGCATGTTCATGGTTATATTGAAGAAGGAACTATTACAACACCTTTTGATATGAGAGTATTAAATAAATTAGATAGATATCATTTAATTTTAGATGCTATGAAGTATGTTAAGGTTAATAAGAGTAAGAAACAAGCACTTATTAATAAATGTGAAGAAACTTTAAAATATCATAATGAGTATATTAGAGAAAATGGTGTAGATATACCTGAAGTAGTAAATTTTAAATGGAATAGAGAAGACACTAAGTAGGTGTTTTCTTTTTTTTAATTTTTTTCGAAAATTCGTAATTTATCAATTGATATGGCAAAACTATTATGTTATTATATATAGCAAGAAAAGGATAATTGATATGGAAGGAATTATTAAAACTAGAAAAAGAAAATCAGAAGTAAAAGGAGTTATGTTAGAAATTATCGAAGAATATATGATTGATTCAAATACGGGTAATGAGATAAATAATCATAAACTTGATATGGAAAATGATAAAAAATTAGTTGATGCATATAAAGAAGAAAAGGAATTATTAACATCTAATGACATTAAAGAAATTAGAAATAAATATGGCATGTCTCAAAAAGAATATGCTTTTGCTCTAGGAATGGGAGAAATTTCAATTCATAGATTAGAAAAGACTTTTATTCAATCTGATGAAACTGATTCTTTAATGAGATTAAGTGTTGATCCATCTATTATGCTTAAATTACTTAAGATTAACAAATCTCGTTTTGAAGAGGATGTTTATAATAGATTAACAAATAAATGTGAGGAATTAGTTAGTGGTAAATAATTATAGTTTAAATTAGGGAGGAACAATGGATACACTAGAAAAATATAATGAAAAAAATTTTGAAGATATAAAACATATTGATGAATATGGTAATGAATATTGGTATGCACGTGAGTTACAAACAATGCTTGGCTATAAAGAATGGAGATTATTTTCAGCAGTAATTGAGAAAGCTCAGATTGCCTGCTCACAAAGTAATAACTTTATAAATTCCAATTTTGGAGTTTACCCCAAAATTGTAAAAACAGGGGTTTCTACTAAGAATATAATTGATTACAAGTTAAGTAGATATGCTTGTTATTTAATCGTACAAAATGCAAATCCAAAATTCGAAGCAGTAGCATTAGGTCAAACGTATTTTGCAATTCAAACAAGAAAACAAGAATTAACTGAAAAAGAATATTCTATGTTAACTGAAGATGAAAAAAGATTATATAGGCGAAAACAAACAAAAGATGGAAATAAAATACTTTATAAAATCGCAAGAGAAAAAGGTGTAAAAAAATTTGATAGATTTACAAATGCTGGTTATAAAGGATTATATAATGGTGAAACTGCCGATAATATAGCAAAAAGAAAAGGATTAAGATATAGAGAAGATATACTTGATAATATGGGAAGCGCTGAGTTAGGTGCAAATATTTTTAGAATAACGCAAACAGAAGCGCTACTTGAAAAACAAGAAGAGCCAAATGAACAAGTTGCTACAAATACTCATTATAAAGTTGGTAAAGCTGTAAGAGACACGATTAAAAGTCTTGGCGGTACAATGCCTGAAGATTTGCCAACCCCAAAAAGATCATTAAAAGAAATAGAAAAAGAAGAAATAAAAAAATTGAAAGAAAACAATTAATGTACCATTTTGTCTAAGTGGACAAAATGGTTAATGTTAATAAAAATATTATTGTTATATAAACAATTGTTTGATATAATTTAATTGTGGTTGATATGAATAGATATTATATGTGTATTGATTTAAAAAGCTTTTATGCATCAGTTGAATGTGTTGAAAGACACTTAGATCCGTTAAACACTAATTTAGTTGTTGCAGATAAAAGTAGAACTGAAAAAACTGTATGTCTTGCTATAACTCCTAGTTTAAAACAGTATGGATTAGGAGGTAGAGCAAGATTATTTGAAGTTGTTCAAAAAGTTAAAGAAGTAAATAACCAAAGAAGAAGAGAAAATAATTATAGACAATTTAGAGGTAAATCTTATCTTGATAGTGAGCTTAAAAAGAATAAAACTTTAGAACTAGATTATTTAATAGCAATCCCACAAATGAAAAAATATATGATTTATAGTACTAAAATATATAATATTTATTTGAAATATTTAGCACCAGAAGATATATTTCCTTATTCAATAGATGAAGTATTTTGTGATATTACAAATTATTTAAAATTTTATAAAAAAACACCTGAGGAACTTGCAACAACCATTATTAAAGATGTTTATAACGAAACAGGGATAACAGCAACAGCAGGAATAGGAACTAATATGTATTTAGCTAAAATTGCAATGGATATAGTCGCTAAACATATGAAACCAAATGAAATAGGTGTTAGAATGGCTTCCTTAGATGAAATATCTTATCGAAAAATTTTGTGGGATCATAAACCATTAACTTCTTTTTGGCGAGTTGGAAAAGGTATTGCTAAAAAGTTAGAAGAAAATGGAATGTATACAATGGGCGATGTAGCATTAATGTCCATTAAAAATGAAAACTATTTATATAATTTGTTTGGAGTTAACGCGGAATTATTAATAGACCATGCATGGGGTTACGAACCAACAACAATAGAGGATGTAAAAAAATATAAACCAGAAACAAGCAGCTTATCCTCTGGTCAAGTATTACATCGTCCCTATAATTATGATGAAACAAAGTTAATTGTTAGAGAAATGATTGATTCCCTAGCGCTAGATTTAACGGAAAAAGAACTAACAACAAAGCAAATAGTTTTAGATCTTACTTATGATGTTTCAAATTTAACTAATCCAGAAATAAGAAATAAATATAATGGTCCAATAACCAAAGATAGTTATGGAAGATATGTACCTAAAAATGGTCATGGAACAATTAATTTAGATTATTATACATTTTCAAGTAAGATATTATCTGAAAAGTGTATTCAGTTATATGATGAAATAGTTAATAAAAATCTATTAATAAGAAAAATAAATATTACAGTATGTAATTTAAAAGCAGAAAGTAAAACTAAAAATGATTTTGTTTTTGAACAATTAGATTTATTTAACACCATAGATAAAACATTAGAAAAAGAAGAGACTAAAAAACATCAAGAAGATGATAAAAAATTACAACATGCAATTATTGATATAAAAAATAAATTTGGAAAGAACTCAATTTTAAAAGGAATGAATTTAGAAGAAGGATCAACTGCTATTGACCGAAATAGAGAAGTAGGAGGACATAAAGGATAATGAACAAATATGAAGATATTATTAATCTACCACATTATGAGCCTATTTATCATTCTAGAATGAGTATAGATAAGCGTGCTGGACAATTTGCTCCTTTTGCAGCCTTAACTGGCTATGATGAAGAAATAGAAGAAACAGCGAGATTAACAACAAGAAAATATATTTTAGATGAAGAAAGTGTTGATAAACTTAATGAGAATTTAAATATAATAAATGAAAATGTTAATAAACATTTGGAAATTAAGATCACTTATTTTATTGCCGATTTAAAAAAAGAAGGCGGAAAATATATAAATAAAACTGGTAAAGTTAAATCATTAGATTTGGTTAATGGATATATTAAAATGATTGATAATGAAAAAATTTATTTAGATGATATAACTGAAATTGTAATTTTATAATATTTAAATGTTTGATATAATTATTTTGAAATGGAGGCTAATGAGAATGAAGAAAAAAATAATAATTACTATTATTGCATTAATTTTACTATCTGGATGCTCAATCAAAGAAAAGGAAGAAAAGAAAAAAACATATGATATGTATGAAATCTATAAATTAAATGAAGAAACAACAATATATTCTACTTTTCCTAATCCAAAATTTATTAAAGAAAATGGTGATGAAATTAATTTAAAAGAAGAATTAAACAATGATTCAATTTCTATAGATGACATTATTTCTTTAATGGATTTGTATACAACTGCTAACGATGGAGGATCTCAAATTTATAAATCAAAAAATCAAGATTTCTATCTAGTAAAATGTAATAGTTTGCCGGAAAATGGTGGAATAAAAGATATTATTATATCAAATAAAGTAGATGAAGGAATAACATATTGTACAAAATGATTAGGAAAGTATTTTAAATGATATCTTTTAATTATGATTATTAAATAATTTTTAGAAATGCTTAAGATTTATGCATATTTACAAAATGCTGATTTTATGTTATAGTACGTCTTAATCAAGGGGGAATTTATATGGGATATTATAGTAATGATAGTTTTGAAAATGCTAAGCTAGTTGTTAGTGCTCTTACTATTGGAGGATTTTTATTATTTGGTGGAATTAAGGCATGTAGTAAATTGAATTCAAATAGAGATAATTTTGATACTGTAAAAGAATTTAATGCAGTTATTGATTATAATGGTGAGGGGACAATGATTGCTAAAGTTGATAACTATTCAGATTATTCTGGTGAAGTTGTTGAATACTCAACAGCAGATGGTTTGCAAGTTTTAACTGGTGTACAAAATGTAGGACTTGTTAGAGCAACTGATTATGATAATGTTTATGATTTAGCAGTTGAATTATCTGGTGGTGAAGTTTCAAGAGTAATAAGTTATGATAAATTACAAAATTTAAGTACTAGACTTGATGCAAATGGTTGGAATAAAACATATAGTTTAAATTATAATTTTAATTATTGTATTATTGAAAATGAAAATGGTGTATTTGTTAAGAAAGTAGTTTCATGGAAGGATTGGGATGATGATGATAAAGTACAAGTAGAGTTTGAAGATGGAACTGTAATTTTAACAGATTTTACTAATCTTAAATTAGTTAATACTGAATATGCTGGAACAAATTCTTTATATAACTATGCATTAGCACTTGCTGGTGATGAATCAAGATTATTTGGTGATGTTAAAAAAGAAGATGTAAAAGTAAAAATAAAATAGAAAGGTTATTTTAATTAAAATTTTATTTGACTTTTCATTATAAAATATAGTATATTATGACTAGTTGAAGTTTTAACGTGGTTTAGATTTTCCTTTCGGAATTTAGACTAGGTTATAACCGATTAATGTTTAATAGAAAGGATTGGATTTAATTATGGCTGTAAGTAAAGAACAAATTGCATCTAGAGTTCAAGAATTTGCTAAAGATGCTAAAAATACTGGAGATACTTCAGTACAAATTGCTATCTTAACAGATAAGATTAACAATTTAACAGAACATTTAAAAGATAATAAACATGATTATCATTCAAAAAGAGGATTACACTTAATGATTGGTAAGAGAAGAAGTTTATTAGATTATTTAAAGAAAAATGATGTTGTTAAATATCGTGAAGTTATTAAAAAATTAAATATTAGAAAATAAGGGCACTATATTTTTTAGTGTCTTTTTATATTGAAAAAGAGAGAAGGATAAAATGAAAAAAGAATTTGTTTATGATTTTTTAGGAAGAAAATTAGTTGTTGAAACTGGAGAACTTGCTAAACAAGCTGATGGTGCTGTACTAGTTAGATATGGAGATACAGTTGTGTTATCTGCTGCTGTTATGAGTGATACAGTAGGAACTGGTGATTTTTTTCCTTTAACAGTTGTTTATAATGAAAAATTATATTCAGTTGGTAAAATACCAGGTGGGTTTATTAAAAGAGAAGGAAAACCTACTGATGCTGCAACCCTTGCTGCTCGTCAAATAGATAGACCAATTAGACCGATGTTTGATGAAAACTTTAGAAATGAAGTACAAATTATTAATACAATATTATCAGTAGATCCAAACAACTCACCAGAAATGACTGCTTTATTTGGTTCAAGCTTAGCGCTTGGAATATCAAAAATCCCATTTGATGGACCAGTTGCAGGAGTAGTAGTTGGTAAAATTGGTAAAGAATTTATTATTAATCCAACAAGTGAACAAATAGATAAATGTGAACTTACTGTAACAGTTGCTGGAACTAAAAATGATATTTGTATGATTGAAGCAGGAGCACATGAAGCAAGTGAAGAAGATATGTTAGCTGCTTTAATGTTTGGACAAAAACATGTTAAAATGTTATGTGAATTCCAAGAAAGTATAATTGAAGCTGTTGGACAAGAAAAAGTAACTGTTGAACTTGCTAAGATTGATGAAAAATTAGAAAAAGAAGTTAAAGAATATGCTGAAGATAAAATGCTTGAAGCAGTTCAAATTAAAGATAAACTTGCAAGTTATGCTAAAATAGATGAAGTTAAAGAAGAAACTATTAATTATTTCTTAGAAAAATATCCTGATGTTGAAACAATAGAAAAAGATGTTACTAAGATTGTTAATAATATTGAAGGAGAAGTTGTTAGAGATTTAATTACAAATAAACATGTAAGACCTGATGGAAGAGCATTAGATGAAATTAGACCACTTTCTGCATACATTGATTTACTTCCTAGAACTCATGGATCAGCCGTATTTACAAGAGGACAAACTCAGGCTTTAGCAACAACAACACTTGGAGCTATAGGAGAACATCAAATTTTAGATGGTTTAGGACTTGAAGATACTAAGAGATTTATGCTTCATTATAATTTCCCTAACTTTAGTGTAGGTGAAACAGGTAGATATGGTGCTCCAGGAAGAAGAGAAATTGGTCATGGTGCATTAGGAGAAAGAGCTTTATTACAAGTTATTCCATCTGAAGAAGAATTCCCTTATACGATAAGAGTTGTTTCCGAAATATTAGAAAGTAATGGATCATCTTCACAAGCAAGTATTTGTGCAGGATGCTTATCACTTATGGCAGCCGGAGTTCCAATTAAAGCACCAGTTGCTGGAATTGCAATGGGACTTATTACTAAAGGTAAAAAATATACTATTTTAACTGATATTCAAGGACTTGAAGATCATATGGGAGATATGGACTTTAAAGTTGCAGGTACTAGAAAAGGTATTACCGCATTACAAATGGATATCAAAATTAAAGGTGTTACAAAAGCAATTTTAAAAGAAGCATTAGAACAAGCAAGAAAAGCTAGAATGCAAATTCTTGATTTAATGGAAAGCGTTATAGCTGAACCAAGAAAAGAATTATCACCATATGCTCCTAAGATTAAGATGATGAATATTGATCCAGAAAAGATTAAAGATGTCATTGGTAGAGGTGGAGAAATGATCACTAAGATTATTTTAGAATGTTCTCCAGAAGGTGTTAAGACTGTTTCTGATAAAGATGCTGTTAAAATTGATATTGAAGATGACGGAAGAGTTATTGTTTATCATACTAATCAAGAAGTTATTGATAGAACTATGGAAAGAATTGAACAAATCGTTAGAGAAGTTGAAGATGGTAAAATTTATAATGGTAAAGTTACTAAGGTTGAAGATTTCGGATGTTTTGTTGAATTATGGCCTGGTTGTGAAGGTTTAGTACATGTTTCTCAATTAGATAAAGAAAGAGTTAATAAGCCTAGTGATATTGTTAAAGTTGGAGATGAAATTGTTGTTAAATCTTTAGGATATGATAATCGTGGAAGACTTAACTTATCAAGAAAAGAAGCTTTATTTGGTAGCGATAAAAAGAAATCTACTAAAGAAGAAGTTAAAGAAAATAAAGAAGAAAAAACTGAAAAGAAACCAAGAAAAGGTTTATTTAGAAAAGGTGAGTAATCATCTTTTTTTGATTTTGGGAATAATTTTAGATAAAATGTATAAAATTATGATGAAATATTGTTAAAGATACTTGACAATATTTATTAAAAATGTAATAATACAGTTGTTTGAAAAAGGAAAGCGATTGCAAGAGTCCACCTGATTGGCACAAAATTTAAAGTAGCTGATAGGTAAAAAGCCATAGAATAAAGTGAATTGGTTTTTATATGGATGAATGCATTGGGCATTCATTTTTTGATAATATGGAGGTGCTTTACAATAGCAAATGTCAAAAAAGATGATTTATTAATTAATGATCAGATTAAAGTCAATGAATTAATGGTAATTGGTCCTAATGGAGAACAATTAGGTACTAAAGATTTAAAAGATGCTCTTACACTTGCATCTTATGCAGGACTAGATTTAGTTTTAATGAATCCTGGCAATGAAAGACCTGTTGGAAAAATTATGGATTATAATAAACATAAGTATGAAAAACAAAAAAGAGCTAAGGAAGCGTTAAAAAATCAAAGAGCAAATAATAAAGATATGAAAGAGTATCAATTATCAGTTACTATTGATATTGGTGACTTTAATACAAGAAAGAAAAATGCTGAAAATTATTTAATAAAAGGTCATAAAATTAAGGCTTCAATTAGATTTAAAGGCCGTCAAATGGCACATACTGATTTAGGTAGAGATGTTCTAGTACGTTTTGCTGATGAGTTATCAGAAGTAAGTGTAGTAGAAGCTAAACCAAGATTAGAGGGTCGTACAATGACTATGATATTGGCACCAAAAAAATAAGAAGGAGAGGATTTAGTTATGCCAAAACAAAAAACACATAAAGCTTCATCAAAGGTATTAAAAAAGAAAAAAAATGGAGCATTAGTTTATAAAGTATCTGGTGGAAATCATAAAACTGCTAAAGATTCTAGTAAACAAATTAGACAAAGAAGAAATAAGGGAATATTAGCGAAAGGAGAAGCTAGCAGATTAAAATCTGTTATCTAAGGTGGTATAAATGGCAAGAGTTAAAGGCGGAAACGTAGCTAAGAATAGAAGAAGAAAAGTTTTAAAACAAGCTAAGGGATATTTTGGATCTAAACATAGATTATTTAAAACTGCACAAGAACAAACATTTCATAGTGGAGCTTATGCATTTAGAGATCGTAAACAAAATAAGAGAAACTTTAGAAAATTATGGATTACAAGAGTTAATGCTGCTTGTAGAGAAAATGAAATTTCATATTCACAATTTATTAATGGTTTAAATAAAGCAGGAATTGAAATTAATAGAAAAATGCTTTCTGAAGTAGCAATTGATAATCCTAAATATTTTACTGAATTAGTTAAAATTGCTAAAGATGCTTTAAATGGTAAGATGCCTAAAGCAGCTGAAGTAAAAGCAGAAAAAAAGGTAGAAAAAACTGAAGAAGTTAAAGAAGTTAAAAAAACTGCTACTAAAAAAACTACTGCAGCTAAATCTACTGAAAAGAAGACTGCAACTAAAACTACAGCTAAAAAAACAACTGCTAAAAAAGAAGAAAAGTAGTTTAAATATAAAATCACTATTAGAAAATAATGGTGATTTTTTTAGTTAAATATAGGATTTTTGGTTAGTGTAGAATATGTTGGGGATTAGTACCTAAAAAAGTACAATATAATTAAGTTAATTTAATAATAAATAAAT
>CANNTX010000029.1 GCA_947522695.1 uncultured Bacilli bacterium
TCATTTATTTTTAATACTAAGTTCATTTAAATCAACTCCATTTGTATATTATCATAATTTTCAAAAGAAAAAAACTACTCACTTGTAGTTTTATCTTATATTTATTAGTTTATTTTCCCGAATTCAATTCATCACATTCACGCGGTGTTATAGCGTATGGATTTCTATATGTTCCATCGCCACAAGCAAATTTAACATCTTTTTTTAAGTAAAATGTTTGGGAAACAGATCCATAATCGGCTGTTTCTGGTAAATAAATACTATAATTATATACATAAACATTTGTTGTCGTGGCATTATCCTTAGTTAATGTTAAATTCTTAGGCATTGCTGATAGATTTGCAATGGTTGAACAGGTTGATAAATCACTGGCACAATCGGCTCCTAATTTTTCATATAAGAAATCAGTTAAACTCGGTAATCCGATTTTTCCGGTCCACGTTTTTTTATTTGATGTATATGGTGTTAATCCTTTTTCTTGTTTGTATGCATCTTCTAAACTTACATTTAAACTATCTAATCCGCCAATATCCCATTCAACATTTGCAATAATTCCGGTGTATATATCGGTGTTTCCAAAATCATTATCATAATTAAAATATGTATTGCCATGTTCTGCTGATGAATCGAAATCGTCTTTATAATATTCATAATAAAAATTTAAATTATCTTCGCTATTTAATTCTTGCATCAAGCTTGATGTTTCCCAATTATTTGTTCCGTTTGTATCAAAATCTTTGTGAGATGGTCTTAATAACATAACCTTAAGTAATCTTTCATACTCACCTGTATCGGCATTTTTTACATTGAATGTTCCAATTATCTGAGCAGGTTGTCCAAATATGTTAATGTAATTTGAATAGTTTGGATATGATATAGTATATAATAACTTTGTTTCATAGTTATTCTTGTTTTGATTAGAAACTGTTGTTGTACTTAGTAATGATTCATTTTGGGTAAATCTTACATTTTTATCTGGGGTGTTATCAGTAAATATTTTATTTTCGTATAAACTATTATCTTGGGTTATTAATTGTTTATCTATTGTATCTACTGCAGTATCACCTTGAGCTACTTCTGATGTTTGTCCTTCATTTATAACTATCTTGCCATTAAATGTTGCTCCTTTATTATAATCTTGATTACCTCCAGTATCTATAAACATCATTTTTAAATTAAAGGTTATTACTTGCTCTCCACTTACGGCTTTAAATTCTCCTTTGGCTAGTTCTTGTTTATATGTTTCACCACTCCAGTCTTCGAAATATCCAACAGTATATTCATATCCACTTTCGCTTATTCCAAGTATTTTTTCCAATGGTAAATTTTCACCAATCCCCTTCAAAGCACAACTTATATTCTCATTTTCATCTACTCTTCGCATAAAATATACAAATTCGCCACCGAGATCATTATTTGCGTATTCGTTTGTAAATGTGCTTTGGTACTCAATACTAACGACATATGGCATGTTAATACCTTCTCCTGATGTGGTGTTAATACCAGTTAAAGAAAATGTTTTATCTACTAAGATATTGTTGCTTGGTTGAATATTGGTTATTGGAATTATATTATCTGTTCCATCATTATAATTCAATAACATCCTACCACTTGTTGATATTATTTGGGCTGTTGATCCTTTGGGATTATTTGCTGTAAAAAAGGCATATGTTACTCCTGCAAATATGATAACTAATATTAAAATAGTTGCAATTGTTACAAATATAAAAACTCTTTGATTATTGTTTTCCATAAAAAAATTTCACTACCTATCCTATAGTGAAATTATATCTCGGTTTACCCACCATCGTCAAGCGAACGTTCGTATTTTATAAAAATATCAAATGTTCGCTTGACGGATAAATATAAATTTTTATTCTAACATTTTTTATCCTATACGGAAAGCTGGTGAAACACCATAAGCCGAACTTGCATTATATCTATAGTATTCACCTTTAGAGCTGACGTAAACAAAATGATTATTTACAGTATATCCGGCGTCACGAAGCCACCAAGGATTATTAGCATTATTACTATAATATTTTTTTATAGCCAGGTCATAATTAGAACTTTTTGTTACATTTTTATCTGCATAGTAATCTAATTGCCTACTTTTGCTATAAGCTGTTCCACCATTAATTTTCAGTACTTCTTTTGCACTTAATAAATATAATTTATCATTAGTTACAAAATTATTTTCTCCTTCTGTACTTCCATGACCTGATATTACTTTGGTATCTATTATTACTTTTTTTAAATCGGCTGGAAATCTATTGAATAAATCTTCATTAAGATATGAACGCATCTCACTATCTTTCCATCCTCCTACATTTGTATCAGTCGAATTCATTGCCTTAAAGCTTATTACATTTGTAAATTCAACAACAAAACCGCAAGCTGTTTGGGAAAAATTTGTACCATTACATTCTGCTGGTGTTGTGCTATTAGCAACACGCACTGTATAACTTGTTCCATCTATTTCTACTTCTTTTTCTGAGCCTACACTATATTTTGATGCATTTCCTGATTTTACATTATCTGCAATGGTTTCCCATGAATCATCTCCAAATGCATTATAATTAATTTTATATGGATTATTTGCATCACCTGTTCCCCCAGCTATCACGATATCAGATTTTAAATAAAGTGTTGGTCGAACATCTAGAATGCTACTTGTGGCGGATAAATTAACAACACCATCTAAGATAACAAACGCACTATCTGAAAAGCTACTATCAGGAGATAGTGTCCAAATATTACCGGATAACCAATTATTATTTTTACAATCAGTTGAACTCAAATCACTTCTACATGTTGTATTTGCTGATGCATATCCATAATCACTTGGATACACTAGGGCAATCTTTCCGTTCCATGTACTGTTTCTTGTTATTCCATCCGTTGGATTACTGATATGTAGTACTCCTCTTTCGGCATTGTATATATTTAGTACAGAAACTACAGATGTATTATAGCCACCTAGATTCCATTTTACATTTGCTATTTTATCTATCCAATTACTTTTTATATTTTGACCATAATCATATGTTGCTCCCGTTGTTAAATCATTAGTTCCACTATACCATTGTGTTGTAGCACTCATTTTACTCGTATCTAAATAATCTGTATTTAATTCAGTCATTAAATTTGCTTGACTCCATTCATTAACACCACGTCCACTATTTATTGTTGATTTTGAAGTATCCCACGAATAATACCCTAATGTTTCATTTCTTACTATTTTTACTAAAGTTTCTTTTTTTTCGTTGCCATCATCATCTATTGTTGTTATATTATTAAATATTCCAATTATTCTCCATGTTTCATCATTGAATTTTATATAATTTTTTGGACTCGCTCCGACATATCTTATGTTTTTGTCAGTTGTATCATCTATTTCTAATCCATTATCTGTTAAATCTAATTTTTCAAAGTAATTAGATAATGTATTTTTTTGATTTATTACTACTTTACCATTAAATGTTTTTCCTTTTTCACTATCTTGATTTTCATTATTATCTGGAAATTGAATTATTAAATTAAATGTTATGGTTTGATTATTTAAACTTGCCGGAAATTTTCCGGTTACCATTTCTGTGTAACGACTTCCATTATTAAATGTTCCATGAGAATATCCTGTATATGCTGGATTTCCTTGTACTGTTTGATTTGTTTCGCCAGTATATTCTACACCAACATTTGAACTGACTGGTCTATTTACTTCTTTTATATAATAATGCATCATTCCATCGCTAAATGTTGATATATATTGTATTCCTACTTTATATGGCATTGGAAGTCCATCACTTGAACTTATTCCGACAGTCGTATTTGCTCCGGTTAAAGTGAAAGTCTTATTTACTAATATCGTATTACTTGGTTGAATATCTGTTACTGGTTCGATACTGTCTGTTCCATCATCATATGTTATTAACATTATACCATTTTCTGATATAATTTGAGCTGTTGATCCTTCCGGATTATTTGCTGTAAAAAAGGCATATGTTACTCCTGCAAATATGATTACTAATATTAAGGCAGTTGCTATTGTTACAAATATAAAAACTCTTTGATTATTGTTTTCCATAAAAAATTTCACTACCTATCCTATAGTGAAATTATATCTCGGTTTGCCCACCATCGTCAAGCGAACGTTCGTATTTTATAAAAATATTGAATGTTCGCTTGACGGATAAATTGAAGTGTTTAATATTATCTTGCATAATATTTTATAGCAAAATTAATTATATCATATAATGTTGGGATTGATTTTATAAATATTAGTATTGAACTTATTAAAATTATATAATTAAATATTTTTTCATTTTTAATTAGTTTCTTTAACAGTAAATAATATAACACATAAAATGCCCAATAAAAATATAAGCTATAAAGTATTAGTCCGTTTTCGGCAGTTCCCCATCCTATAAATAGTAATATAATTGCAGAAAACAATACCCAACCAAATGATATTTTAGCCATATATTCTTTACGATTTAAAATATAGCTAATTAAACATATTAATAAAACAATTATTCCAATTATGCTTAATGTAGAGGTTTTATTCATTTGATATGAATAATAAATTAATCCACTAGATATATTCTTATCGTAAGTTATGATGCCTTTATTTGATAAGAATAATGTTTCTATAAAATTAAAATATTGGCATAATTTGTCATAAAATGATACTTTTGTCCCAGTGAATCCGAGTAATAAATTTAGTCTATTATGTAGGGAAAAGAATAAAGTTAATCTTCCACTTAAAATTAAAACAACAATCGTATTTTTAAAACATTTAAATACTTTTTTAAACCAATTTTTGAAATTATCATATTTGGTTATTAAAGGAAATAAAACAACTGACGTTGATAAAGTTCCAACTGCAGCAATATATGCATTATTTATTTCATCTTTTTTATTTATTTTAAACATATAAATTGTGAGTATTAAATAAAACATGCTAATAACATATTGTTCTAATATTAATCCAAATAATATTACTGGATAATTTAATGTAAGTAAACAATACAAATATTTTTTATTTTTTTCTTTAACTTTCAAAATTCTTGCTAAGAATATAATAGATAATGCGATTAAAATATATTGAGTTATTATCATCGTAAATTCATAACTATAAGTCTTGGGAATAAAGAATACTAGGTCTGATACTAAATGAGCTATGATTGCAAATGGGAGCGAAAACACTCCAAAGAACGGTTGTCTAATGTCATTTTCTGGGCATCCTATATTTGACCATGCATCAAGTTTTGTTAAATAACTACTATCACTAGTGTAAATTATATCATAATCATAATTTTTAGTACTACCAAATGCGGTACTATTATTTACTACTACAAAAGATAAGATACTTGCAAGAACGATAGTTATTATTAAATATCTTTTTTCTACTTTAGTTAATTTTTCAATCTTTTTAAGATATTTTTTGAGGTTAATAATAATACAATATATAATAAATATAATTGAAGGCAATATAATTGTTCCAATTACTAAATAAAATATCGAACTATAAAAATTATTGCTTATTAATGTGTTTAAGTTAGCTTTAATGATATCAATAAAAAGATTATTTATATATATTGAAATAAATAATGATATCCAAAAATATTTTTTATCAATAGTTTTTATTTTAATTTTTTTAAGAAAAAAGATTAGAAATATAATTATAATTATAGAACTTATAATAATCGTTTTTTTATCGTAAAATATATTTAGATAAATATTTAAGATAGGCCAAGATACAATTATAATAAATTTAATTAGATATTCTTCTAATTTACCAATGTGAATTTTATTCATAATTATTCTTCTTTCTATAAGTATATTATAATCACTAATAATAAAACATATATAATTCCAAGTCCAATTAATAATTTATCGCTAAGAATAACTTCTACTGGATCACCATCGCTATTTCCTTCAATATCCATACTATATTTCATAGCAAGTATTATAAAATATGGAACAGTCCAAACAGCATAATTATTACTAATATCAACCACTTCTTGGCTTACACTCCATAATGCATAAAAAACAATTGAGCATGATAATAACATATACATATTTTTATCTAAAAATTCTTTATTATAATGATTTAAAACTTTTCGGGAATTATTTCCATATTTTTCGATTTCATTTCTTCTTTTACCTAATCCCATATAAAATGATAATGTTAGTACAGTTAATAATAACCAGTTAGAAACATTAATGTTAGTTAAACTAGCACCAAATAAAATTCTAATTACAAATCCGGATACTAAAATTACTATGTCTAATAATGGAACATTTTTAGCACCAAAACTATATATTAAATTAAGAATGAAATATGCAAGTAATAAAGCAATTGATTCATTAGGCAATTTTAATAAAATTATTAATGATATTACTATTAATAATAAAATAATTAAAAATATTATAGCTTGTTTAATAGATATTTTTCCAGCTGCTATAGGTCTTTTACATTTTGTGGGATGTTTTTTATCTTTTTCGATATCTTTAATATCGTTAATTATATATATTGAACTGGATGTTAATGTAAATATTACTAAGCCAATTAAGGTTATAAAAAAGTTATATTTATTAAGCATTCTTCTACTAAAAAATATTGGTAAAAATACCAATAAATTTTTAATAGAATGTTTTAGTCTAATTAATTTTAGATAATTTTTCATATTTATCCTTATTATCTTTTGGTTTCGATTATGTAGTCATCTTCAAGAGAAAATTCAACGTTTTCATTAATCCAATCTTTTCTTGGCTCTACGACATCTCCCATTAAAACTGATACTCTTTTTTCAGCAAGTAAGGCATCAGTTATATTAACTTTAATCAAGTTTCTATTTTCGGGATCCATTGTAGTTGTCCAAAGTGGTTCGGGATTCATTTCACCTAAACCTTTATATCTTTGAACTTTATAATTTTGTTTTCCTTTAGTAGCTTCTTTTAATTCTTCGTTTGTCCAACAATAGACATGATTTTTACCATAATCTACTTTATATAGAGGTGGCATTGCAATATATAAATGTCCTTCTTCAATAAGTGGTTTCATAAATCTATAGAAGAAAGTTAAAAGTAAGCACTGAATATGAGCGCCATCATCATCGGCATCGGTCATTATTATTACTTTGTCATAATTAATATCTTTAACGTCAAAATCTTGTCCGTAACCGGCACCAATACAGTTTATCATGGTACTTATTTCTTCATTTTTAAATATTTCAGGCCCACTTGTTTTTTCGGTATTAAGTATTTTTCCTCTTAAAGGTAAAATTGCTTGGAATTTACGATCTCTACTTTTTTTAGCAGTACCTCCGGCTGAATTTCCTTCGACAATAAATAATTCATTTTTCTTAGGATTTCTTGTTTGAGCGGGAGTTAGTTTTCCAGATAATCTTTGAGCTTCACTTTTTTTAGTTTTACCATTTCTAGCTTCTTCTCTTGCTTTACGTGCTGCTTCTCTAGCAACTTTACTTTTACTCATTTTTTCAATTATTTTTAGGGCATTTTCTTTGTTCTCTTCTAAATAATATTTAACACTTTCATAAACAATTGATTCAACTACTGGTCTTGCTTCTGGTGTTCCTAACTTTCCTTTAGTTTGGCCTTCAAATTGAAGTAGGTTTTCTGGTATTTTTAAATTAATAACGGCAGTTAATCCTTCTCTAACATCGCTTCCTTCAAAGTTAGCTGATTTAGCTTTTAAAATACCATTTGATTTAGCATAATCATTAAAGGCTTTGGTAATACCTGTTTTAAAACCTACTTCATGAGTTCCACCATCACTTGTTTTAACATTATTAACAAATGAGATAATATTTTCATTATAAGAATCAGTATATTGCATAGCGATATCTACTTCAATAGTGTTTTTAACTCCATGAATAGGAATAACTTTATGTAATACTTCTTTATCTTCATTAATATAATCAACAAATGAGATTAAACCATTATCATAATGATATGTTACTCTCTTATCATCAGGAATATCTTCTATATCAATAGTTAATTCTTTAAGTAAGAAAGCACTTTCTTGCATTCTTTCACAAATAGTTGTATAACTAAATGTTAAATTTTTAAAGATACTTTCCATTGGTTTAAAGGTTACGATTGTTCCAGTTGCTTTAGTTGTACCAATTTTCTTTAAAGGACTTGCTACTTCACCACCATTTTTAAATTTAATTTGATTTATTTCACCATCTCTTAAAATAGTTACTTCCATATAGTCAGACAAAGCATTAACAACAGATGCACCTACTCCATGTAAACCACCAGATACCTTATATCCATCAGTTTCAAATTTACCACCAGCATGTAAAATAGTATAAATAACTTCAGGTGTTGATTTTCCACTTGAATGCATACCAGTTGGTACACCTCTACCATTATCGGCAATAGTAATTGAATTATCTTTATTGATCTTAATACTTATTTTGTTACCATAACCATTTATTATTTCATCAATTGAGTTATCTACTATTTCCCATACTAAATGATGAAGGCCTCTTTTATCAGTAGATCCTATATACATACCTGGTCTTTTTCGAACTGCTTCTAGTCCTTCTAATATTTTAATTGAATGTTCATCATATTTATGAGCCATCATATTCACATCCTTAACAAATAGAGTATAACAAACTACTTAAAAAAAAACAAATTTTTAGTGTAAGATATTTGTCAATATTTAATAATATGATAATATTATAATGGTGGTAAGATGAAAGAATTTATTAAAAAGAATAAAAGTTTATTATTAGCTATATTTATTCCTTTAGTTAGTATGATTATAATTTATGTTTTTAATCATATATATCCTTTTGGAGATAAAATTGTAGCTGTTGGAGATGGTTATACACAATATCCAGGATTACTTAGTAATTTTTTAAACATGATTAAAGGTAAAGAAAGTTTATTTTATTCTTTCAAAGGATTACTAGGATTTAATGCTTTCGCATCAATGGTTTATTATACTTTTAATATAACTAATTTATTGGGTTTATTGTTTACTAACGTGATTACTTTTTATAATTTTATAGTATTATTTAAAATTGTACTTTGTAGTTTAACTATGTTTATTTATTTAAATTATATAAGAAAAAGAAAAATAAATTATGTATTTAGTATATGTTATGCTTTATCTACTTATAATCTTTTATATTATTTTAATTATATGTGGTTTGATAGTGTTATTATGTTTCCATTAGTTATGATGGGAATTGAGAAAATATTTCATGAAAATAAATATTATTTCTATGTTATTTGTTTAGCTCTTTCAATTATATTTAATTTTTATATTGGTTATATGATATGTATCTTTAGTGTTATCTACTTTATATATAAGTGTATTATTAATGGATTTGATAAGGTTAAAGTTATTAAGTTTATTCTTTATTCAGTTCTTAGTGGTTTAATATGTGCATTTGCTTTAATACCTGTTGTTCTTGAATTATTAAATGGTAAGGTTGAATTAATTAGTCAGTTTGCTAAGGATTATTTTAAATTTGATTTAGATGGAATAAGCACTCTTTATAAACTTACTTTTGCTTCTTTTTCTAATGGTGATTTAGAATATGGTACGCCAAATGTTTATGTAAGTTTATTTGTCTATATTAATGCGATGTTATATTTCTTTAATTCAAGAATTAAGTTAAAGGAAAGATTAGCTTCTTTAGGAGTATTTTTATTCTTTTTGTTATCGGTTAGTTTTAATTTAATTGATTATTTTTGGCATATGATGTCAATGCCGATATTTTATCCAGTTAGATATTCATTTATATTTTCATTCTTTTTAATTTATTTAGGTTTTAGAAACTTTATTAGATATGATAAAAAAAATCTTAAATTTAATATAATATTTTATACTTTATTTATGGCTTTAATTTTAGTGGGATTTATTACAAGTGGTAATTTAAGTATAGATAATAGAGAAAATTTAGTTGCTAAATTAATATATTTAGGAATATCTATTGTGTTTATTTTCTATTATGTATTTATGCTTAATAACAAGGATTTTAAAAAGTATATTGTATATGTTGTAGTTATTGAACTTACTTTTAATGCTTTTTTAACTTTTAAAAATAATGGGAATGAGAATACTTATTCTGATTATATAAATAAATATAATACTTCTAGTGAAGTTTTAAATAAAATTAATGATGGTGATTTTTATAGGGTTGGTTTTTATGATAAGACTATATTAAATAATGGACTTCTTTTAGGATATAATGAATTAAGTTATTTTTCATCAGTTAGAAATAGTAAGGTTTTTGATTATGTTAATAATGTTTTAGGTATAACTGTAAGTGATGGATGTAGTGCAAAATATTTTTATAATAATCCGGTAGTTAATAGTTTATTGGGTGTTAAATATGTTGTTAGTGATAATGTATCGTATTATGATAAGATTGATGATAAATTATATCTTAATAAGGATGCTACTAATTTAGGATTTTTAACTAATAAGAATTTGTTAGATGTAAGTTATAATGTGGATGATTTTGTTAATAATTTTAATAAGATGATTAAGACAATAAATAGAAATAATGAGAACATTATTGAAGAGAGAGCTGCTACTGAACAAACTATTTTTTGTAATAAGACTACTAACTTTTGTATATATAATGCGGATAGCAATTATATGATTTATAATTATGTTGCTAAAAAAGATGAGTTTATCTTTATTAATAATTATAATTTTGAAAAAAATGAATATGAAATTTATTTAAATAATGAAAGTGTTAATATTGATAATAAAGGGTTCTTATTAGTTCATAAGAATGATGAGATTAAGATAAAAGTTACTTTAAATGATAAATGTTTTGATCATAAAGTTCATGTATATTCTGTTGATTATAATGTTTATAAAGAATTTGTTAAAAATATTAATAAAAATAAAATGATTATTGATAATTATTATGATGATCATCATTTTATAGCTAAGGTTAATGTTAATGATGAAAATAATTTATTATATACTTCAATTGCTGCTGATAATGGATGGAAGGTTTATGTTGATGGTAATTTAACTGATTATGTTAAGATTAATGATGCTGTTATTGGTCTTGAATTAGATAATGGTGAACATTTAATTGAATTTAAGTACTCTACTCCAGGATTAAAAGAAGGATTAATAATTTCAGGAATTAGTGTTCTTGTTAGTTCAATTATAATTTTAAGTAGAAAGAAAAAAATAAATATCGATTAAAATGAATCGATATTTATTTTTATTCTATTTAATGAATGAATATAGCCATAAGCACTAATTAGAGTTCTAATTGAAGATGCCATTTTACCACCTTTTCCAATTATTGCTCCCATATCACTTTCATGAACAATTATTTCTAACATGATAGATTCATCATCACCTAAGAATTCTTGAACACTAACCATGTCTGGTTCTTTAACTAAGTTCTTCACTAAATCACTTGTAAATTTAATTAAATCTTCGTGCATAATTACTTCTCACTTTTGTATTTAGCCCATACACCAGATTTTACTAAAATATTTTTAACAGTATCAGTTGGTTCGGCACCATTGTTTAACCATTTAAGTGCTTTTTCTTCATCAACATTAAAAGTATTTTCTTTGTAAATTGGTTGATATGTTCCTACTACTTCGATAAATTTACCATCTCTTGGGCTTCTTGAGTCAGCAGCAACAATACGGTAGAATGGTCTTTGTTTAGCTCCCATTCTTTTTAATCTTAATTTAACAGCCATTATTATGCCTCCTTTTCCTTAATTAAGTATATATTATCACGATTATTTATAAGTGTCAACTACTTTTGGTTGACAGTTGAATTATATTAATTTATTATGTTATTATTTTAATAGGTGAAGAATATGAGCGATGAATTTGTTAATACTTATTTAGATGATAAATATTTTTATGGTAAAGATAAGAATGAAGATTTAATTAAACAAATGGAGTTAGCATATTTATATCATAAAGATAAAGAAAAGAAAGAAAAAAGCGAATATTTAGAAATATTTAGTTTATATGATGAGTTTGTAAATAAAACTGCTGATTTATTAAAATTATTAAATAAAAATGAAAACTTATTTTTATATCCTTTGTTATTGACTAATTTGATTGAATTAGGAATAACTGGTGAATATATGGAAGAATTTAATGTACTTAATTCTTTTGACTTACATGATTATTTTGGTATAAATGTAGCAATGGGACAAGGCGTTTGTCGTAATGTGAATAGTTTTGCTAATGATGTGTTTAAAAAATTAGGATTAAAATCAGAAACTGTATTAATATCTTTAAATAGTGATTCGATTAAGCCTAATCACTTAATTACATTAATTGAATATAATGGGATGTATTTTGGAATGGATGTTTATAATAATATGATTTTTACTTTTAGTAATTATAATCATTTAGAGTGTGTTTATAATTTAGAGATGAGAGAATCTAGAGTACCTGTTTTCCAATATTATGCTTATATGGGATTAAAAGAAAAGCAAGTTGATAAACTACTTAATAAATTAAGTACACCTACTCCAATTGATTTTGATTATATTTATGCTTTACAAAAAGAAGCAAACGATATAGTTGATTTTCATAATAGTGAAACTTATGATTATTATCAAGATACTAAGGAACTTAAAAGTAAAATTAAAAATGTTTTTAAAGAAATTGAAAAGAAGAAACGTTAAATTTCTTCTTTTAATATGGAAGATAAATCTTCATGTTTAATATGTAAATATTTATGGCCTTCTTTACTTCCAGGAGCACCTAAATAACTATTATATATATCTTCAATTAAATCATTCTTGTAAGGATATTTTTCGGTTTCTTTATGATGCTCATTTAAACTTTCGGTACGAGCTTTTTTTATTAATTCTCGATCTTTAACAGGCATTACTACTTGTCCTCCACCAGAAATACATCCGCCATCGCAGAACATTACTTCCACAAAATCATATTCAATATTATCATTAAGCAATCTTTCTAAATTAGACATTGTACTTAATATAATACATCTTATAATTCGATCATTTATTTTAATTTTAATTAATTTATAATATTCCTTTTCTTCTATTTTATAATAATCTTCTTTAAGATCTTTACCGGTTAATTCATAATATAAACATCTTAAAACTGATTTGGTAACTCCTCCATTGGTTCCATAAGTTGTTCCGGAAAATGATCCTTTTACTTTATCGAATTTTTGATCAATTAATCTATCAAATATTATTCCATTTTCTCTTATCATTAAAGCAAGTTCACTGGTAGTTATTACAAAATCGGTATCAGTATTTAATATTTCTCGCTTTTTGCTTGTACATGGAGTTACAGCAACAATTATAGTTTTTTTATTATGTTTTAATTCATTTGGAACATATATTTCTTTTATAATTGTACTAGCCATTCCGATGGGACTTTTGCATGTAGATAAGTTTTTGATTAATTCAGGATGGAGCATTTCACAATATCTAACCCATGATGGACAACAACTAGTAAACATTGGTAATTTATTTGTTTCAATCCTTGTTTTTAATTCGTGAGCCTCTTCCATTGAAGTTAAATCTGCTCCAAAGGTTAAGTCAAAAACATAATCAAAGCCAAGATTTTTTAAGGCTGAAACCATTTTACCTTCTAAAAATTCACCTGGTTTCTTAAAAAAAGCATCACCTAAACCAACACGGGTTGCTGGACTAGTTAACGCTATCACGATATAATCAGGATTTTTTATATATTCTAAAACTTTTTGATAATCATATTTAGGTGTCAAGGCTGATGTAGGACAGGTTAAGATACAACTACCACATTCAAAACATATGTTTTTCAACAAGTTTTTGTTAAATTTTTTGTCCAATTTTTTGATATCTCTATCAACTAGTAATTCGGTTATTTTATTACATGTCTTTGCACACATACCGCAATTAATGCACTTTTCACCAATGCGATTGATTCCTTGATTATTATTATCAAGTATCTTTCGTTTAACTTCTTCTTTAATTTCACTTCTTTTGGTAAATTTATCATATCCTGATAAGCATAATGGACAATGATATCCATCTGGCATTTCACCCTGGTGATTAAAACCACAAATATTGCATTTGTACATCATACCTTGTCACCTAATATAAGTTTAGCAAGTTTATTAAAAAAAAACAATTATTATTTATTAATATTGTTCTAAATTGACAATATTTCTATTCAATAATTGTTTCTTTAACTTCTTGATAATAATTATTTACTTTTTCAGCCCATGTGCTACTTTCAGCATATTTAGAATTCATTTTATAAGGATCATCTAAACCAATAGAATAATAATTATAATAAATTAAATCTAAATAAGACTTTATTCCTTCTTCTAATGTGTCATATCTTCTATATGAACTTCCGTTGCAGGATGGGCTTCCTTTTATACCGCCAATATTGTTACATGTTCTTGCTAAGTAAGAACATCCCCACTTACAACCAGTTTCTAAATTGACAATTGATATTGCTAAATAAGGATCTAAACCAGTTTCGCTTGTATATTTTGCAAAATGTGATCCTGTATTTGACAAAGTACTATATAAATTTTTATTTAATTTAAATGTTAACTCTTCTTCAGTAAGATTATCCCACACAATCTTTTTAGTTGTGGTTGTTTCAGTTGTTGTAGTGGTTGTTTCACTTGTAATTTCAATATTCGCTAATAATTCATCATTTTTATCATTTTGTTTATCTTTAATTAACATCGTACTTAGAGATATTAATAAAAGTAAACATATAAATATAATATAATTTTCTTTTCTTTCTTTTTTCATAGAACTTATTATACCACTTACATATATTTATGCAAGTTAAGTACATAAGTTACCAAAAACTTCCTAATACCACTTACTTACAATATCGACACTTGTTGATTTAGGCATTGGATTAGGTAAATCTAACCTAACTAATAATGGCACTTTAAATGATGTTCCAAATACGATTGCTGTTCCAGGAAGTAAATTCTTTATTTTTTCAATTGTTTCAACACTTACATTACTGGAAATATTACTAATAATATTAATATCACTTGGATGAAACATTTTAAAGGTTATAAAGTTAGAACATTGTGATAAGGTTGTAGTTGATAATTCACTTGGTCTTTGGGTTATAACACCTAATAAAATACCATACTTTCTTCCCTCTTTGGCAATACGGTCAAATATGTTATATCCTAATACTTCAACATCTGTATCATTTTGAACATATCTATGAGCTTCTTCAAGAATTACATGAATTGGAAATGATCCTCTATCTCTTAAATTAGTTACATAGTTAAATAATAACCTAGTAATTATTTTAGTTAGTATTTTAATAAATCTTTCTTCAACGTTGTTTAAATTAAAATTAATTATTTGATAATGTTTTTCGGCATTAAATAAATGTTCAACATATTCTTTTTTGGTTATTCTTTCATTTCCTTCATCAAAGAATCTACGATTATCAGAATTTAATATTTGTTGTAATCTTACTTTTAATACATTAAATTCATCATATACTTTTTCGCTCTTTAAAACACCTTCGCTGATAAGGGCAAAATCTAAGGCATAATAAATATCTTGTAAACCATATTTGATATTGTTATTTATTACTACGTCGGCTAAATCAAGTTGCTTATATTGTTGTAAATAAGTTATTATTAAATCTAAGGCAGCCATTTTACCTGATGCATCTATATTCATACATTGTCTAAATGTTCTAGTATATCCTGGTTGAACAATTGGTGTTTCTAAATTTAAGTCTTTGGTGTTATATCTTGTTAAAATGGCAATTATTTGGTCTCTTATTTGATTTGGGTTACGACCACTTGATAGAATATCTAATAAACTTTCGGCTATAATTTCAGTTTTATATTCTTGAACATTAGCATCTAAACTATTAAAGATATATACTAATTTTAAGGTTTTTTCTAATATAGGTAACTGACTTGCTGACTTAACATTTAAAAGTAACGCTAAATCATCTATATCTAAAAAATA
>CANNTX010000030.1 GCA_947522695.1 uncultured Bacilli bacterium
GATACTTTTTTAAAAATGACTAGAAAAGATATTTTAAGTAATTCTGGAACAATATCTCATAAAAAGGCTTTAGAAAAGGCTCATAAAGAATATGATAAATATATGCAAAATCATTTAACAATAGCTGAAAGAGATTATTTAGATATGTTAAATAAGGAATTATCTGAAATAGAAAAATAATAGGAGGTTTAACTATGTCTGAAAAGGAATTAGATTCAAGTGTTAATAATTATATTGTAAAGAATTGCTCTCTAAGTTATGTAAAACAATTGCAATGGGATGTAGCTATTGGTCTTCAAGAAGTAGATAGTTTAAAACCTTCAAAGTATTTAAAGAAATTATCAGAAGAAAATGTAAATGGTGAAAAAACTATTTATGAGGTTGAACACGAATTAAAAGAATATTATATTGAAAAAGAAAAAATAAATGCTATAAATCATAATGAATTAGAATGTGATTTAGTATCAACAAGAATAGTGCAATTGTTAGAAGATGATAAGTTTGAATTATCAGTGGATTTTCTAAAATATATTCATAAATATTTGTTTAAAGATATATATGATTTTGCTGGACAATTTAGAAAAATAGATTTTTCGAAACACGAATTAATACTTAATAATGATTCAGCTTTGTATGGTGATTGTAAAACTTTAAAAGAATCACTAGAATATGATATATCTTTAGAAAAAGTTAAGAATTATAAAGAGATGAATATTGTGGAAGTTATTAATAATATCACAGACTTTTCCTCAAGAATATGGCAAACTCATCCATTTAGAGAAGGAAATACTAGAACAACAGCTATATTTATAATAAAATATTTGATTAGTTTAGGATATCAAGTTGATAATACTTTATTCAAAGATAAATCAGTTTATTTTAGAAATGCATTAGTAAGAAGTAATTATTTTAATAATGAAAAAAATGTTAGGGAAGATAATAGTTTTTTAATTAAGTTTTATGAAAATCTATTATTAGGTAAAAATAATAATTTACAATCAAAAGATTTAATAGTGAAAGAGCTGTTTACATAATAAAAAAGGACTGGTAAGAAATTTCTTATCAGTCCTTATATTTTAGGCTCTTTTTTCAATGATACTGATTATTTCATAGATAATAAATGACATTATCATTATTAAAATTATACCAGACATTACTAGGTTTAAATTAAATACTTGTGTTCCGTAAAGAATTAAATAACCAATTCCAGCTTTACTTACAAGAAATTCTCCCATGATTACACCTATTAGACTCATGGATATATTTAATTTAATACCTGATATTATTGTTTCTTTATTAGCTGGTAATATTAAATATAATAAAGTTTGTAATTTATTTGCTTTAAATGTTTTAAACATTTTTATTTTATATTCATCTGTATTTATTAAACCGTTATAAATAGTTATTAAAGTTACAATAGTGTTGATAAGTAAACTCATCACGATAATTGATTTGTTATTTGCTCCTAACCATATAATTAATAGAGGACCTAATGATACTTTTGGTAAACTATTTAATAAATTTAAGTAGGGATCAAATATTTTTTTTAAAATATCAACATAATAAAATATAATTGCACCTATAAAACCAATAACAGTACCTAATATAAAAGATATTAAAACTTCTTTTAAAGTTATATATAAGTGATAGAATAAATTATTATTTTTATATAAATCAATTATACATTTAACTATTTTACTTGGAGAAGAAAATATAAAACTATTTATTATTTCTTTATTACTTAGTAATTCCCACATTAATATAAATGAAACTAGTAACATAATTTGAATGATAGAAATAATTATTTTCTTTCTTTTTATTTTTTTTAAATAATTTATTTGATTAATACTCATTTATCTAAATCACCCCATATTAAATCATAATATGTATAGAAATTTTTATCTTTTCTATTTAGGGATGGAATGAGATTTTTTTCTAAATTAATATTATAAATATTTTTAATTATGGCCGGTCTTTTAGATAGGACTATAATACGATTACAAAATGAGACACATTCAGCAATATCGTGACTAATTAATATAACAGTAACATTCATTTCTTTTAAAATAGAATATATTTCATCTGTTATAGTTAATCTAGTTACATAATCTAAGGCTGATAATGGCTCGTCTAAAAGAATTAAATCTGGTTTAGTTGCCAGTGTCCTGATTAAAGCAACTCGTTGCTTCATGCCGCCAGATAAATTATTTGGTTTTTGATTCATAAAAGATTCTAAACCAAATTTTTTTATTAATCCTTTTACATACTTGATGTTTTCTTCAGTTAAATTTTTTTCTAATTTTAAACCTAAGCAGGCATTATCTAAAACACTTAACCAAGGAAGTAAAGCATCAGATTGAAGCATATAAGACATTTTAAGATTATCTTTAATAATAGTTCCATTATAATTTTTATCTAATTCATCAATTATATTTAGAAGAGTAGATTTACCACAGCCACTAGAACCTACTATTCCTATAAATTCTCCTTTATAAACATTAAAAGAAATATTCTCAATTGCATGTATTTCTCCGTTTAAAGTATTAAAAGTTTTAGAAATATTTTTAAGTTCTAATAATTTATTCATTTATAATTAAATCTTTATAGGGAACATATTCTTTTAATAGTTTAGAATCAATCATTATATCTTCTAAATTTTTAAACATTTCTTCACTTATAAATGTATTATCTAACCATGAATCAGCATTTTTATATCTTTCTATTATAGTTGTTAAATCTTCTATAGATGTATCTGGAAATAAATCAATAATTATTTTAGCTATATCTTTAGAATCATTATTTTTAGTAAATTTTAGACCTTTATTAATAGCATCTTTAAAATTATTTATTAATTCTTTGTTGTTTTCAATATAGCTTGTTCTAGCATTAAAGGCAGTATATGGTACCTCACCAGCATACATACCAACTGATGCAACAACGTATCCTTTATTCATTTTTTCTATTTTAGTAGCGTTAGGTTCAAATAAGTTAACAAATTCACCTGTTCCGGATAAAAATGCACTTGTTAGGTTTGCAAAATCAATGGTATCGTTTGTTTTAACTCCTTTAATATTACCATTTTTTAAAGCATTATAGAAATTAATAATAGGCATTCCGCCAGGACGACCACCTAACACTTCTTTTCCAATTAAATCTTCTAATTTAAAATTATCTATTTTTGTTCTTGATACAATAAATTGACCATCTCTTTTAGTTAAACCAGCAAATGTTTTTATATAATCTTTTTCACCTTCATTATAAACATAAATTGTTGCTTCGGGTCCACATAAACCGATATCAACATCTTTTGATAAGACCGCTGCTATAACATTATTAGCACCACTTGTTAATATTAAATCAATATCAATATTATTATCTTTAAAATAGTTATTTTTTATTGCAACATAGAATGGGGTATAGAACGCTGAATGAGTAACCTCAGCAACTTTAATAGTAGTTAAATTAGTATTCTTATTATTTGTTTTAATAAACATAAATATTGATCCTATTACAATAATTAAACTAATTATTATATAATATATTTTTTTCACTTTTATTCCTCCTAAGGTATTTTATGTTTAAAAAAATATAGAGTGATTATTTACTTTTATAGCGAAATAATGATATAGTTATGATAGTAAGGTAGGTTAGATATATATGAATAAGAAAGTTTTAAAATACGTATTAATTGTTAGTGGTATAGTTTTATTACTAGGATTAGGTATATGGGGATATAAATATATTAAAAATAGAAATGATGATAAGAAAACTAATGAGAATGAGAATCAGTTAAAAGAAGTAGAAAGTTTGACTAGTTATGGAAAAGATACTGCTGGGACATATACTTTAAATTATTATTATAATGGGCCAATTGATGTTACTGCTATTAATAACAAAGATAAATGTGTAAAAAGTACGCATTCATCATGCCATAGATATAATAGTTATCTAACTATATATGTAAATGATTCGATAAAATTAAAATCTAGTTGGCTGTTTTATTCTTATGAAGGATATAGTGATAGTATTGGCATTGTTGTAAGTTATATGCCAAGTAGTTTTAATAGTTACTATATGACTAAATCCGTCCTTGGTTCAAAGTTTTTAGTGGTATCTTTAACTAATTATACTTATAATTACTTTAATTCTAATGAATATAAAGGTTATCCATATGCAAAGGTGTTTGATGCTACAACTGGGGATATGATATTTGCTGTACCTACAAATAGTAATGAAAAAATAACGATTTCTGGTACTTTTGATGGAATATCAAGTGGTGCTTTTACTAATAATATGTGTCTTAATAGGACTTCGAGTTCATCAGCTATTTATTATTTAAAATCTAATTATACTTTAACTGATGGAAATAATGTTGAAGTTCATAAGGTTCAATTTGATGATAGTTATACTAATAAATATAATGATACTATTATTGCTTATACAACTGGAACAATAACAGCAAATAGTTAATAAAAATTATGTAAGAAATAAAGAAGGTGAATTTGTGAAAAATAATAAAGGTTTTACTTTTGTTGAATTATTAGTGGTAATTGCTTTATTAGGCGTAGTTTTAATATTAACTATTTCACAAGTTCAACGAGTTAATAATAATTCTAAAATTAAATTATGTAAGAATAAGTTGAGTTTAATAGAGGAAAGTTTAAATTTATATTTAGATAATAATCGAGATTTGTTTTCAAAAAGTGGTTTATGTGAAGAAGAACCTGTAAGTAATATTTGTTATACAAGTGTTTTAAAAATAGCAGACCATGGTATTATTGATTATGATAAAAATAAAAATATCATTAACCCAGTTAATAATAAAATATTAAATGATTATAAAGTTAAAATTATTTATGATTCAAGCAATGATAAGTTTAGTTCAGAGATTCAAAAAGAAAATGAAACTGTTAGCGATAAAAATTATGATACAATTTGTGGAAAAAGTACTGGAATTAAAGAAGAAGATAATGATAAATCTATTTTTGAAAAAAAATTATATGATTTTAATATAATTAAAATTGAAGAAGATGGTAGTGAAGCAGTTTTAAATTTTGATGGTGCTGAAAAAGCACTTAACGAAATAGGTAATTATTGTAAAGATTTAAATTTTGATGGAAAAGATGAATATAGTTATGTAAATTATGAAATTGAAAATGATACTACTGTTAATTGTAGATATAAAAAAGGAATTAGATATAGCTTATCTATAATAAAAGGTAATGGTATTGTCATTGATAATATTGATAACTATACTAATAAAAAATATAAACTAAATGAAAGTGTAACTATTAAGTTTAGAATTGAAGGAAATTATTTATATGATTCTATTTCGTGTAATGTTTCTGATAGCTGTGAATATAATCCTAATGATAGTACAATAAAAGTTAAATTTAAAAGCGAAGAAGATATTGTGTTAACAATAAACTCTAAAGATATGCTAAATGTTAAGATGTTTTATGAAAATCCTGATACAGATTTTTATGATTATGATTCATTAGGTGATAAATTAGTGGTAACTGATGTGGAAGCTGAAAATTATTGTAAATCTAATGTTAGAAATAATTATGAATATTCTATGTATGATAGTAGTGATAATAGTTGTTATTATAAACTTAAAAGAACAAATCTGTCATTTGATTTAAGTGATATTAATATAGTTAGTGTCTTAGTTGATCCTGGATCTAAAACTATGAGTGGTACGACATCTACAATTAATGATTATTATAAGTATGGACAAAAGATAACTTTAAAAGTTAATTATAAAAATGGTTATGAATATGATTCGATAGTTTGTACAAATGGAGAGTGTACTTTAAATGATGATGGAACTATTACTCTTGTTTCTTATGCAGATAGTGTATCAATTACTCCAAGATCTAAAAAAACACCTCCTAAATATATGGTTTATCATCATTATCAAGATGCTGATGATGTTAATGGTTATAGTAGTATATTAAAGAACAATTCTGTTGCAGTTGATGATACGATTTCTGATAGTACTTTATTATCTAGGCTTTGTAATATGGTTGAAAATTACAATTATATTAGTTCAATAAGTTATTATGATAAAAGTAATCATGAAGTTAATTGTTATTATGATAGAAAGCTATTTAATGTAACATTTAAAAAGGGAGATAAATATGTTAGTGGATTTAATTTAGCTCCATCGTCTAATAGTGCAGTTACTAATGCAAATATAACAGATTCAAGTGTTAATAAAACTTATAGATTTGGTCAAGAAATATTGACAAGTATTTCAGGGTATAGTAGTGACTATGAATATAAATCTATTATATGTAGTGATAACACAAAATGTAATATTAGTAAAAATGGAATAGGAAAAGTCGTTGTTCCTGCAAATGACAATTTAACTGTAACATATAATTCTCAAGATGTTGTTCAGACATTTAATATATATTATCATTATCAAGATGCAAATGATGGAAATGGATATTCTGTACTTAAAAATTATACAACTAATATTAGTTTACCGGCAAATTATGATAGCAGTGATCCTGATTCAACTAATAGAGATCTAATAAATTCTAAAAAAATATGTGAAAGTGAAAGTGTAGCATCTCACTATACATATAACAATAATTTAAGTTATTTAGATAGAAGCAAGAAAGAAATTAATTGTTATTTTGATAGAGAATTAGTATCAGTAACATTTGATAAAAGTGATTCGTATGTAACAGGAGTTACGGTAGCACCAACAGATAATAACAGTGTTGGAAGTACAAGTATAACATCAACGACTACATATAAATATAGGTATGGTCAAGAAGTATTTATGAAGATAAATGGTTATGTAAATGACTATATGTATAAAGGAGTGAGTTGTAGTAATGGTAATTTATGTACTATTGGAAATGACGGAACTACGAAAGTTGTTGCTAATGAAAATATGACTGTTAAACCGATTTCTAAACCTATAGAAATACCATACTTGGTTTATAATCATTATCAAGATGCAAATGATGGAAATGGTTATACTGCAGAATATATTGAAACTGTTGGAATTGTATTATCGCTTGGTGATGATACTAACTATGATAATGTATGTAGTAAAAAATCAATAGATCATTTCACATATAATAAATATATAAGTTATTTAGATAGAAGCAAGAAAGAAATTAATTGTTATTTTGATAGAGAATTAGTATCAGTAACATTTGATAAAAGTGATTCGTATGTAACAGGAGTTACGGTAGCACCAACAGATAATAACAGTGTTGGAAGTACAAGTATAACATCAACGACTACATATAAATATAGGTATGGTCAAGAAGTATTTATGAAGATAAATGGATATGTTAATGATTATATGTATAAAGAAGTAAGTTGTAGTAATAGTAATCAATGTACAATTGGAAATGATGGAACAACAAAAGTTAAACCGACTGGTACATTAACTGTGAAACCAATTTCAAAACCTATTGAACTAGCTTATAAATTGTATAATCATTATCAAGATTCTAATAATATAAATGGATATACTATTTTAGAACTTAAAGATATAAATGTGGTTTTATCAATAGGTGATTCAGCAAATGTAACTAATTTCTGTGGCCAAGAAGGTAAAACTGGTTATGATTTCTTTAATGCTGCAAGTTATTTGGATAGAAGTAAAAAAGAAATTAACTGTTACTTTAATATAAAATAAGATGAATGTTAGTTAAAATTCATCTTATTTTTTAGTTTAAATAATAATTTAATTTGATTCTTTTACCTTTTATTTCAATTAGATTTTCATCTTTTAAATGTTTTAATTCTCTGTTCATGGCTGAACGATCAACACATAAATAGTTAGAAAGAGAAGTAAAGTTAAATGGTAAATATATTATGTTGCTGTTATATTTTTTAGATTGTTGTTTAAAAAAAGTTAAGAGTTTGTTTCTAATAGTTTTGTTTGACATTATTTCCATACGATTATTTATATTAATCATTTTTTTACTTAATATATCAAGAAGATTTTTAAGTAATTGATTGTAATATTTATTATTTACTTCATTTGATATTATGAAGTTAAAGTCTAGTATTATTATTTTGGTTTGTTCTTTTAAATAGAGTGTATAGTCATTATCTAAAAAAGGGATAGTAAAGGTTGTTATGATATCGTTTTTAGTTAATAAATCAATGGTTGTTTCGTTGTCATTATAGTCTAATTTATTAATTTCGATAGTACCTTCTAGTACAATTAAAATAGATTTAGAATAAAATATATCTTTAGGTATAATAACGTTATTAGTAAATGAATAAGTAAATGATTTTAATAATTCTAGGATTTTATTTTGAACTTTTTCAGGAATATTTTTAAATAAATCATTCATGTTTACACCTCTATGTAAAATTTTAACATATTTTAATAATTGGTGCAATTGCACCATAATAGTTTAATTTAGTGTGCTATACTTTTTTTAGTTAACGTAAGAAAGAGGTAGAGTAAATGAAAGTTATTAAACGTGATGGACATATGGTTGATTGGTGTCCTGAAAAAGTAGAAAATGCTATTTTAAAAGCAAACAATGAAGTTGAAGAGGAAGATCAAGCATCGTCAACTCAAATAAAAAATATAATTAAATATATTGAAAAGCTGGGTAAAAAAAGAATTTTAGTTGAGGATATCCAGGATATAATTGAAATGAAATTAATGGCGCAAGGAAAGTATGAACTTGCTAAAAAATATATTACTTATAGATATACAAGAGAATTAGTAAGAAGAAGTAATACAACTGATTTAGCTATTAAAGAATTAATTGATGGTGAAAGCGAATATTGGAATACTGAAAACTCTAATAAAAACGCTAAAATTGTTACTACTCAAAGAGATTATTTAGCCGGTATTACATCAACAGATATTACAAGAAGATTTTTACTTCCTGAAGATATAGTTCAAGCACATGATGATGGTATTATTCATTTTCATGATGCGGATTATTTTGCACAAAATGCATTACATAATTGTGATTTAATTAATTTAGAAGATATGCTTCAAAATGGTACAAATATTAATGGAGTTATGATTGAAAAACCACATAGATTTTTAACAGCTATGACTATTGCTACTCAAATTATTACAGCAGTCAGTTCTAGTCAATATGGTGGATGTACAATCACTTTAACTCATTTAGCACCATTTGTTAGAGCAAGTAAAGAAATATATGAAAGAAAATATAAAGCTAGAGGATTAAATAAAGATCAAATTAAGCAATTTGTCAGTGAAGATTTAGCTAAAGAAATAACTGATGGAGTTCAAACTTTTCAATATCAAATTAATTCAATGACTACTACTAATGGTCAAGCTCCTTTTTTAAGTGTTTGTATGTATTTAGGAGAAACAGATGAATATAAAGAAGAACTTGCTATGATTATTGAGGAAGTGTTAAAACAAAGAATTCTTGGTATGAAAAATGAAAAAGGAGTTTATATTACTCCAGCGTTCCCTAAACTTTTATATGTTCTTGAAGAAGATAATATTAAAGAAGATAGTAAGTATTATTATTTAACTAAATTAGCTGCAGAATGTACTGCTAAGAGAATGGTTCCTGATTATATTTCAGAAAAGATTATGAAAGAGAATAAAATTGATAAAAATGGTAATGGCCAATGTTATCCATGTATGGGATGTCGTTCTTTCTTAACACCTTATGTTGATAAAGATGGTAAACCAAAATATTATGGTAGATTTAATCAAGGTGTTGTTACAATTAATTTAGTTGATGTTGCTTTATCTAGCGATAAGGATATGAATAATTTCTGGGATATCTTTGATGAGAGATTAGAACTATGTCATAGAGCATTACAAATTAGACATAAAAGATTATCTAAAGTAACTTCTGATGTTGCACCTATATTATGGCAACATGGAGCACTTGCAAGACTTGGTAAAGGAGAATCTATTCATGAATTATTACATGGTGGATATTCTACTATTTCACTTGGATATGCTGGTTTGTATGAATGTGTTAAGTATATGACAGGTAAGAGTCATACTGATGGTGGCAAGGGTAAAGAATTTGGTTTAGAAGTTATGAAACATATGGTAGATAAATGTAGTGAGTGGAAAGCAGAGGAAAATATAGATTATTCTGTTTATGGAACTCCAATTGAATCAACTACATATAAATTTGCTAAATGTTTAAGAGATAGATTTGGAGTTATTAAAGGAATTACTGATCGTAATTATATTACTAATTCTTATCATGTACCTGTATTTGAAGAAATAGATGCATTTAGTAAATTACAACTTGAAAGTGAATTCCAAAAATTATCTCCAGGTGGAGCAATTAGTTATGTAGAAACAGCTAATTTAACTAATAATTTAGATGCAGTAATGGAAGTTATTAAATATATTTATAATAATATTATGTATGCTGAATTAAATACTAAGAGTGATTATTGTCAAGCTTGTGGATATAATGGTGAAATACTTTTAGATGAAAAATTAGAATGGTATTGTCCAAATTGTGGAAATAGAGATCATGATAAATTAAATGTTGCCAGAAGAACATGTGGTTATATCGGTACTAATTTTTGGAATAAAGGAAGAACTCAGGAAATTAAAGAAAGAGTAGTTCATTTAGATAATAAAGAGGCGTAAATATGCGCTATAATAAAATAAGAAAAATGGATATTGCTGATGGACCAGGAGTTAGGGTTTCAATATTCTTTCAAGGATGTGCATTTCATTGTAAAAATTGTTTTAATCAAGATACTTGGGATTTTGATGGTGGTAAGGAATTTGATGATAGTGTAATTGATGAAGTAATAAATTTATGTAAAATGGATCATATTAAAGGCTTATCTATATTAGGAGGTGAGCCTTGGCATCCTAATAACATAGAAGGAACTACTAAGTTAGTTAAAAAATTTAAGAAGGAATTACCTAATAAGACAATATGGTCTTGGAGTGGATATAATTTTGAAGATTATTTAAGTAAACAAGAAGGTATTAAATATGTTGATGTTATAGTTGATGGTAGGTTTGTAGAAGAACTTAAGGATCCAAGACTTAAATATATGGGGTCTTCTAATCAAAGAGCAATAGATGTTACAAAATCACTTAAAAGTGGTAAAGTAGTGTTGTATGAAGAGGAGTAGAGATGAAACAACGAGGATTTGAAATAGCAAAGGGGTGGGAAGATAAAGGAATAAATCTTCCAGTTAGAAAAACAAAATATTCTGCAGGATATGATGTGGAAGCAGCAGAAGATGTTGTAATTCCATCCTATAAACCTGGAATTAAACCTACACTTATTCCAACAGGATTAAAGGCTTATTGTATGGAAGATGAATGGATAATGCTTGTTAATAGAAGTAGTGGACCAAAAAAAGGAGTTATTTTACCTAACTCTATTGGAGTAGTAGATCATGACTATTATAATAATATTGATAATGATGGACATTTCTATTTTCAATTTTGGAATTTTAAGGATGAAGATTTAGTTATTCATAAAGGTGACGTAATTGGTCAAGCTATATTTCAAAAGTATTTAATAACAGATGATGATAGCGCTGAAGGTGAAAGAGTAGGCGGATTTGGATCTACTGATAGGAAATAATATATAATTTTTGTATAAATAAAATAAATAATTGTCTA
Organism: uncultured Bacilli bacterium; assembly: GCA_947522695.1. Classification (GTDB taxonomy): domain Bacteria; phylum Bacillota_I; class Bacilli_A; order RF39; family UBA660; genus CAG-533. The sequence continues at coordinate 11,606 of CANNTX010000030.1, forward strand.
TTAAATATTAATGCTTGTCTATTTATCCCTCTCTCGGTTGTCAACTTTTAACTTATCAAAACAAATTTATCCGTCAAGCGAACATTCAGATAAAAATTATAGATAAATTTTGTACAAAAATAAAAAATACGAATGTTTGCTTGACGGGAGGGGTAAACCGAGATATAATTTCACTATAGGTATATGGTGAAATTTTTTTATGAAAAACAATAATCAAAGAGTACTTACAATTGTAATAGTTGCAACTGCCTTAATATTAGTAATCATTTTTGCAGGAGTAACTTATGCATTTTTTACAGCAAATAATCCCGAAGGATCAACAGCTGAAATAATATCTGAAACAGGACGAATGCTTATTACTTACGATGATGGAACAGACAATATTGTACCAGTAACAAATATTCAACCAAGTAATACGATACTAGTTAATAAAACATTTACATTAACTGGATCAAATACTACTAGTGGCTTGGCAATGCCATATAATGTGGGGTTAAAATATACCTCAACTTTTAGCAACGGAATGATACATTACTACATTAAAGAAGTTAATAGAAAATCCGACTCTCAAGTAACGGTTAACTATAAAGGAACAATCGGTACAACAATTCTAGGAAATTCGACATATACAGGATACTCACATGGCACTTTGAAAAATGGAGATAGATATATAGATTTAGTAACCGGAGAATATCCAGCCAATACATCCAATCAAACAGTAACTTTTAACTTAATAATCCAATTTCCCGATAATAATAAAAATCAGGATATTGAAAAAGGAAAAAGTATTAATGGTAAAATAGTTATTAACCACTCAACAAATTTTAGTGATCATAGTTGGAACGAAATTGCAGAAAACATAAAATCTGGAAACACATCAATTTACAAGGTAGGTGAAGAAAAAGAAATAACCATTAATGGAAAAAACTATGATGTTCGTATTGCAAATAATTCAACCTCAAGTGAGTGCAATGACACAGATTTTTCAGAGACAGCCTGTGGATTTGTAGTAGAGTTTGTAGATATAGTAGAAAATAGACAAATGAATAATACTTATACAAATGTAGGTGGTTGGCCAGCATCAGAATTAAGAACATATGCCAATGGTGATTTTTTCAATAGTTTACCATCTGATTTACAAGATGTAATTATAGATACAGAAGTAATATCAGGACATGGCAATGCAAGTGGAGAAACAAACTTCACATCAACAGATAAAATATATTTACTAAGTGCGCATGAAGTATGGAATGGTGATGGAACATATTTATCAACATATGACACAGCTTATAGTAATACAAGACAATTAGATTATTATAAAAATAAAGGAATAACAACAAGTAACTACTTAGGTGCTATAAAACAATACAATAGTTTTAATTTCTATTGGTGGCTTCGCACGGCTGATTCTGATATTACCGGTAGTTTCTGGATTGTAGACGATGATGGTGGTGACGGTGCTTACGATGCTACAAATTTATATGGCTTAGCTCCAGCTTTCCGTATCGGATAAAAAGGTTTTTAAAATAAATCACAAAATTAATTGTGGTTTATTTTTTTAGTTTAGTTTGATAGAATTATTAAAGAAATGAAGGTGTTTATGTGAAAGTATTAGTTACTGGTTCAAGTAGAGGATTAGGTACTGAAATTATTAAAGTTTTTGCTAGTAATGGAGTAGATGTTATAATTAATTATAATCATAGTGAAAAAGAAGCATATAAACTTGCGGATAGTATTAGTAATGTTAATGTAGAAGTAATTAAATGTGACATATCTAATGAAGATGAAGTAAAAGATATGTTTAATAAAATAGATCACCTAGATTACTTAATTAATAATGCTGCCATTAGTGATGATAAAGATTTAAAAGATAAAAGTGCGTTAGAGTTTAATCGTATATTACATACTAATTTAACAGGTACATTTTTAGTTACTAAATTTGCTATTGATAAAATGGATAAAGGAAGTATCGTTAATATTTCAAGTACTAATGCTATAAATACTTATTATCCTGAATCAATAGATTATGATGCTTCTAAAGCTGGAGTTATTTCATTAACACATAACTTCTCTAAATATTTACCTGATTTTAATATCAACTGTGTTTGCCCAGATTGGATAGATACAGATATAACAAATTTAATGGATGAAGAATATAAAAAGAAAATTAAATTTATTAAAAAAGAAGATTTAGCTAAGTTAATATATAAAATATGTACAAATAAAGAATTAAAAGATCAAATTATTAAAGTGAGTGGTGAAGATGTTAGATAAATATATAGATATTGTAAATAAAAAAATAGAAGATGAATTAAAAGAAATTGATAAAATAGTTTATAGTAATTCTAAAAAAGTATTGGATGCTTTTCATAAGGAAAAAGTGTTAACAACTGATTTTAATTCATCAACTGGTTATGGTTATAATGATATTGGAAGAGATAAAGTAGAAAAAGTTTTTGCTGATTATTTTGGATGTGAATCGGCTTTAGTTAGATGTCAATTCGTTAGTGGAACGCATGCTTTATCAACTGCATTTTTTGGAATTTTAAGACCTGGTGATACATTATTATCTATTTCTGGTTTACCATATGATACTTTACATGAAGTTATTGGAATTAAAGATAATCCTAGTTCTTTAAAGGCATTTGGTATTAATTTTAAATATATTGATTTAATTAATAATGATTTTGATTATGATAAAATTAGAGATAGTTTAAATGTTAAAATGGTCCATATTCAAAGATCAATTGGTTATAGTCTAAGAGATACTTTAAGTTTAGATAAAATAGAGAAAGTTATTAAGTTTATTAGAAGTATTAATAAAGATGTAATAATTATGATTGATAATTGTTATTGTGAAATGTGTTCGTATAAAGAACCTACTGAAATTGGAGCAGATTTAGTTGTTGGATCCTTAATTAAGAATTTAGGTGGTGGAATTGCTAATAACGGGGGATATATTTGTGGTAAGAGTGAACTAGTTAATTTATGCAGTGAAAGATTAACATCTCCTGGCTTAGGTGCTGAAGTAGGACCATCTCTTAATCAAACAAGAAACTTTATGCTCGGGTTTTATGAAGCTCCAATGGTTGTTGGTAATGCGTTAAAAACTAAGGTATTTGCTAGAGAACTATTAAAGCTACTAGGTTGTGATATGATTAACAATGATCTTAATGATATAGTTTTAGGAATCGTATTTAATGATAGAGAAAAGTTAATTAATTTTGTTAAAGGAATCCAAATGGGAAGTGCAATAGATTCGTGTTATTTACCAGTTCCAACTGATATGCCAGGATATGATAATCAAATTATTATGGCTAGTGGTTCATTTACAGAAGGATCTAGTATAGAATTATCTTGTGACGCTCCAATAAGAGAACCTTTCGTTGCTTATTTACAAGGGGCTCTAACATTTGAATATGGTAAATTAGGAATTATTAAAGCGGTAGAGAATATATTTAGTGAGGAAGATATAAATGGTAGATAAAATAGTTAATTTTATAATAGGCATATTTGGTGCTAGTTCTGGGGCTATGATAGGAAAATATATAACCGTGTTTGTTATTTCTTTAATGCCAATTTTAGAACTTAGGGGAGGATTAATAGCTGCTAGTTTATTAAAAGTTCCACCAGTACCGGCTTATATAATTTCAATAATAGGCAATTTAATTCCCATCCCTTTAATTTTATGGTTTTTAGATTCAGTATTCGCGTTCATGAAGAAACATAAGATATTAGTTAAATTTATTGATTTTTGTGAAAGAAAAGGTAATGAGAAAAAAGGACAAATTGAAAAATTAGGTTTTTGGGGCTTAGTCTTATTTGTTGGAGTACCACTTCCAGGAACAGGCGCTTGGACAGGGTGTTTAATTGCAACATTGCTAAGAATGGATAAGAAAAAAGCTTTCTTAGCTGCTATTTTAGGAGTTATAATGGCAAGTATAATTATGATGATAGTAAGTTATGGAGTAATTGGTAATTTAATATAAAAAAAGGT
>CANNTX010000031.1 GCA_947522695.1 uncultured Bacilli bacterium
ACTACTACAACAACTACGACTACTACAACAACTAAACCTATTGTTTATTCATTTGCTAATGATTCATGGTCAACTATTGCTAATAATGTAACAAATGGATTGGGTTATAAATATAAAGTAGGCGATACAAAAAAAGTAAGTATAGGAGGAACAAATTATACAGTAAGAGTGGCAAATAACACAAGACCAGATGAATGTAATAATGCAGACTTTTCAGAGACGGCTTGTGGATTTGTAGTTGAATTTGTTGATATTGTCTCAAAAATAAAACTAAATAGTTCCGATACCAATATAGGTGGATGGCCGGCAATGTCTTTGAGAACATATGCAAATGGAGATTTCTATAATAAATTACCAAGTGACTTACAAAATGTAATAGTAAATACAAACGTTGTTTCTTCACATGGTACTAAAGATAAATCCAATTTCACATCAAACGATAAGATATATTTATTAAGCACTGCTGAAATATGGAAAGAAGGAACAAATAAAAATGTTTCTAAATATAATACAGCATATACAAATACCAGACAATTGGATTACTATTATCGTAATAATGTTATAGAAGATAATAATAATTCATATGCCATTAAAAAATTCGATAATACAAATACATTCTGGTGGCTACGAGATGCTTATAATTATGGTAATGCAAATGCATTTTATGTAGTTTCAACAACTGGTTCATGGAATATAGAACCACCAAGTAGTGTTACCTTCGTAGGCTTTTCACCAGCCTTTCGCATCGGATAATATAAAATAGAAAGAGTGATTTAAATGAATATAGAAAATGCAAATCAAATAGTTAGAAATATCTTAATAGGACACCCTATATCTGAAGAAGAACAAAATGTCCTTAATAAATACATTAATTATTTAATAAGTAAAATGAGTGATAACACTATTAGTTATGATGAACAAGCTTTATTAGATGTATATACCAATTATCTAAGAAATAACTTAATTGATATGGATATAGTTAATAACTATGATGAAGTTATAAATCAAAAAAATAATTTAAATTATGGTGAAGAAAATATTGCCCATAAAGAAGGTCATCATAAAGTATTAATTATGGAAAAAAAGAACGGTGTTAATAATAATGGTATTATCTTAACATCAGTTATTCTTGAAGTATCATTATTACTTGGATTAACTATCGCTATATTAATTCTTGCTTTAAGTTAAATTATTAGATATATTATTATTAGAAAGAGAGAAAATTTATGGATATATTAGAAGAAACAGAACTTAGAATGTTAAAAGCAGTTGAAAATATGGAAAGCAGATTCAATAATGTTAGAGCAGGACGTGCTAATCCATCAATGGTAAGTGGTATAATGGTAGATTATTATGGTGCTCCAACTCCTATTCAAAGTTTAGCCAATATAACTGTTCCTGAAGCAAGACAATTATTTATTAAACCTTTTGATAGATCTTGTATCAAAGATATTGAAAGAGCTATTAACGAAGCTAATTTAGGTATTACTCCAACAAATAATGGAGAAATGGTTATAATGACCATACCAGAATTAACTGAGGAAAAAAGAAAAGATTATGTTAAACAAGTTAAAGCTATAGCTGAGGACGGCAAAGTAGCCTTAAGAAATGCTCGAGAAGATGCTCGTAATAATGTTAAAAAACAAGAATTACCTGAAGATGAAGAAAATACTTATTATGAAGAAATTCAAGATTTAATTAATAAATATAATAAAATAATAGATGAGAAAGCAAAAGCAAAAGAAGAAGAATTAATGAGAGTATAGATTTAAAACAATTTCGTCAAGCGAACATTCGTAAAAAAATTAAAGATAAAATTTTGTGCAAAGAAAAAATACGAATGTTCGCTTGACGTGGAGGGAAAAACAGAGATATAATTTCACCATAAGGATATGGTGAAATTTTTTTATGAAGTTGGTTAATTTAATTAAAAGTAATAAAAAAGCAAAATTTTTAGTCGTGTTTACAATTATAATTTTATTTATATTTATAATTGGTTATTCACTTGCTTATTTTCAAAAGGATAACTCTAAACCTGTTTTTAATATAAAAGTAAAAGATTTATCTTTTAATATGGCAATAAATGGTGGAGAATCCAACGATCGTATTTTACATTTGAAATCAGGTGAAACTGAATTATATAATGTTTCAATAATAAACTTAAATAAATCTCAAATTAAATATGAACTTATATATGATGTATGTGGTGATTCTAATTGTTTAAATATTTTAGATAGCCTACCAGATACTGTTAAGTTAGAATATTTAAACGATAATGATAACACAGATAATTTAAATGGTATTTTAGAAAAAGATAATGATAAAAAAGTAATTAACGTACTAACAAGAAATGGTTCTAATAGTGATTATTATATAAGGTTAAATTTAAATGCTGGATATGGTTGGAATGATTTAAGTTTAAAAAATCAAATACATGAGTATAATAGTTCTGTTGATATAATCGCTTATGTAGATGGTGTTAAGGTAGATAATTATCCAAGTTCATGTGACTATGAAGTAAGTGCTAAAGCTTATCGAAATAATGTAGAAATTAATGTGGACAATTTATCGATAACATGTGATAAAAACACTAAAATATGGAATACATCATATAGTGGATATATAGATAAATTAGTAATTAATTTTAAATATGTTGAAGTAAAAGCCACCACATTTGCAGCCGATTCATGGGAAACAATTGCTAAAATAATTCAAAAGGGAAAAAGTAGTTCTTATCCTGTAGGTTCTCTAAAAGAAGTAAATATTGGTGGAACAAATTATACTGTAAGAGTTGCAAATAATACAACTCCTGCTGAGTGTTATAATTCTAATTTTTCTGAGACAGCCTGTGGATTTGTTGTTGAATTTGTCGGTATAATAGAAAAAAGAATAATGGCAGGTGATAGTGTTGGTGGCTGGCCCGCAAGTACAATGCGTACCTATGCTAATGGAGATTTTTACAATAAGTTACCTTCAGAACTAAAAAGTTATATTATAGATACTAAAGTAATATCTTCATATAGTTCTCAAAATTCAGGTGTATTTACATCAAATGATAAAATATATTTGCTAAGTGGACATGAGGTATATACTGACGGAAATGTTGTTAATAATAAAATATCTAAAGAAGATAATGCTTATAATAATACTAGACAACTAGATTATTATGCATCAAAAGGAGTAACAACAGATAGTTATTCAGCGGCAATCAAAGCTTATAATGGAACTAATTCATTATGGTGGCTTAGAACCGCAAGTACAAGTGGATATAATTATTATGTTCGTATTACTGACACAGGAGCTTGGTATTTTCAAGGTGCATGGCTTGAATATGGTTTTTCACCGGCATTTCGTATTGGATAATAAACATAAAGAAAACAAATTTAAGAAAACTGAAATTGTTTTCTTTTTATTTTCTTTAAAATATTCTATAATACATCTAGGTGTTTGATATGAAGAGAAAAGAAGTAAATTATGAAGAATTAAGTCCTATGATGAAACAATATATGGATATAAAAAAAGATTATGAAGATACTTTACTTTTTTATCGTATAGGTGATTTTTATGAATTATTTTTTGAAGACGCAGAAATAGGAGCACATGAACTTGAACTTACTTTAACTGGTAAAAATGCTGGGTTAGAAGAAAGAGTTCCAATGTGTGGTGTTCCACATCATGCCGTTAAACCTTACTTAGAAAAAGCCGTTAATAAAGGATTTAAAGTAGCAATTTGTGAACAAATGGAAGATCCTAAAAAAACTAAAGGTATGGTTAAAAGAGAAGTAATAAATGTAGTTTCTAAAGGTACTTTAGTGGATTTAGATTTCTTAGATTCTTTTGATTTTAATTATTTAGCAAGTATATTAGATTTAAATTACGCTTATTTACTTACATACGCCGATATTTCTACAGGAGATATTTATGCTGAATTTTTAGACTATAATGAAGATGCTTTAGTTAATAAAATTCTTACTTTAAATATTAAAGAATTAATATTAAAAAAAGATTTTAATGAAAAAATAGTTAATTTATTTAAAAATAGTTATAGTGTTAATATTAATTATAGTGATGAATTATATGATAAAGAATTAAAAATATTAGATAATATCAGTGATGAAAGAGTAACTATTGGAGTTAAACATTTATTTTATTATTTAATTGTTAAAGAACTTAAAGATGTATCTTTATTTGAAACTGTTAAAATCATTAATAATAGTAATTATTTAAATTTAAATATCCATACAATTAGAAATTTAGAATTATTTGAAACCCTAAGATTAAAAGAAAGAGAGTATTCTTTAATATGGTTTTTAGATAAATGTAAAACCAGTATGGGATCGCGTACTTTAAAGTTATGGGTATCTAATCCTCTTAGAAATGAAGAAGAAATTAATAAACGTTTAGATATTATTACTAAATTAAATGAAGAATTCATTTTAAGAAGTGACTTGCTTAAATGTTTATATGAAGTTTATGATTTAGAAAGATTATGTGGTAAGTTAACTTGTGGTTCTTTTAACGCTAGAGATGCATTACAAATAAGAAATAGTTTAAAGGTATTACCAGAAGTAAAAGATATCTTAACTAAGATGAATATTGATATTAAAATTAATACTCATGAAGAATTATATAATTTACTTGATAAGGCTATATATGAAGAACCACCTATAACAATTAAAGAAGGTTATTTAATTAAAGATGGATACAATAATGAATTAGATGAACTTAAGAAAATAAGAAGTGGTGGTAAAGAATTTTTAAGTACTTTAGAACAAGAAGAAAGAGCAAGAACTGGTATTCAAAATTTAAAAGTTGGATATAATAAAGTTTTTGGTTACTACATTGAAATAAGTAAAGGACAAGCATCTCGTGTTAAGGAAGAATTTGGTTGGGAAAGAAAGCAAACTTTGACTACTGGCGAAAGATTTATAAGTCCAGTATTAAAAGAAAAAGAAGCCATGATCTTAAATGCTGAAGAAAGAATTATTGAACTTGAATATGATTTATTCAATGAGATAAAAGAAATAATTAAGAAAGATATTATTTCTTTAAAAGAAACAGCTAATAAGATTGGTATAATTGATGCTTTATGTTCTTTATCTATAGTGTCAGAAAAGGAAAAGTTAATTAGACCAATATTTAATCATGATAAATTAGTTGATATCAAAAATGGTTTTCATCCAGTAATCAATATTGTTACTAATGGAAAGTATGTTAAAAATGATATTTATATGGATAAAAATATAAACACACTTTTAATAACTGGGCCTAATATGAGTGGTAAATCTACTTATATGAGACAGCTTGCTATCATAATTATTATGGCTCAAATAGGATCTTTTGTACCTGCTGATTATGCTAATTTATGTATTTTTGATGCTATATTTACCAGAATAGGCGCTAGTGATGATTTAGTTAGTGGAGAATCAACCTTTATGGTTGAAATGAAAGAAAGTAGAAGTGCAATTAAAAATGCAACTAGTGAATCATTAATTTTATTTGATGAATTAGGAAGAGGTACTGCTACTTATGATGGTATGAGTTTAGCTGGAGCTATTTTAAAATATGTTACTAAAAATATTAAATGTAAAACTCTTTTTAGTACCCATTATCATGAATTAACTAGTTTAACTGATGAATATCCTACTATTAAAAATGTTCATGTTAGTGCCACTTTAGATAATAATAAGCTTGTATTCTTACATAAAATTGAAGATGGAGCAATTGATAAAAGTTATGGTATCCATGTTGCTGATTTAGCAGGACTTCCTAAAGACATTATTAATGATGCCAATAAGATGCTTAAAGAATATGAAACAAATAGTAAAGATAGTGGTAGTAAACAAATCTCATTTGATTTTAATGAACCAGTAAAAGAACCAAACATCTTAAAAGAAGAAATAGATAAAATTGATCCGTTAAATACAACTCCTATGGATGCTTTAAGAATATTATTTGACTTAAAAAACAAGTCTAAAGATATAAGAGAATAATTATAATAAGTTATTAAATTGTTGAATATTTAAAATTTTGAAAATTCAACAATTTTTTATTTTAACTTGAATTGATAAGATAATTAAGTTTCTTTAAAAAAACTTACATTAAAAAACAAGTAAAATGAAAAATTTTTGGCTATTTATATATATAGAGGGTAGTAAAAAAATACCATCTTAGAAAGGAACAATAAAATGCTTAAATATCCAATAGTTATTTCTGATAATATTATACCTTTGATATATGATCGAGCATTTAAGTCATTTGCAAATTTGTATAGTAAAGAATTAGTAGATTTTATAATTAATTTATGTAAATTAAATATGGAATGTAATAATTATAATTTAATTAATAATGAAATAACTACATTTTATAAAGATGATAAATTGATGGTTACTGATTTAGTATATAAATTAAATGATAATACATTTTTAAACATTGAACTAAATACTTCAAAAAGTAAATATTTAATGTATAAGAATTTATTATATATTTATAAAATAATATTAAGTAATCAATATATAGGTGAAAAATATAAAGAAATAACAGTAATACAAGTTAACTTTGATTTATATTCATTTAAAGATATGGATAAAGTAAAAAATGTAATAAAAGTAATGAATAAAGATAATTTAAAAGAATATCTAAATACATTCACGATTTTTCACTTTGAACTTGATAAAGCTTGGAATAATGAATATAATGTAAGTGAAGAGGGAATAAGATTTTTAAGAATGCTAAGTAGTGAAAGTAAAATTTTAAATAAGTATTTAGCCGGAAATAACTTATTCTTAAAAAAGGTGGCTGATTTTATGGAAGAATATTCAAATAATAGCAATAATTTATTATATTATGATAAAAAGGAATTAGATGATTATATAAGAGAATCAGAACTTAACGATTCATATAATAATGGAATATCACAAGGCAAGAAAGAAAATTCTATTGAAACAGCTATAAAAATGCTTGATGATGGAATATCATTAGATACAATATCAAAGTATTCAGGATTATCAAAAGAAGAAATATTAAAGTTAAAAAATAATAACTAGTATTTCTTTTTTTCTTTATTTTAAATAATTTAAATTCTTTTCTTTATTAAACAAATTTGATACAATTTTGATATAAGAAATCGAGGGATAAAATGTTAGATAAATTCGTACCAGATATGTATTTAAAAAGTGTTTATGATATAGATTATGCTAAATTAAAAAAGAAAGGAATTAAATGTATAATATTTGATTTAGATAATACTCTAGCACCATTAAATATGAATAAACCATCTAAAAAATTAAAAGACTTAATAGAAGATATAAAAGAATTAAATTTAAGAATTTTAATTGTTTCTAATTCAACTAAAAAAAGAGTTGAACCCTTTAAAGAAATACTTAATGTAGATTCAGCCTATTTTGCTAGTAAACCTTTATCAAAAAAGTATATTAAAATTATGAAATTATATAAATTAAAACCTACACAAATAGCATGTGTAGGAGATCAATTATTAACTGATATTTATGGCGCAAATAGAATGGAATTTTTAAGTATATTAGTTAATCCAATTGGTAATATAGACTATGTATTAACTAAATTTAATAGATTTATCGAGCCATTTATTTATAATAAGTTAGAGAAAAAAGAATTATTAAAAAAAGGAGAATATTATGAGTAGAATATGTTTTGGATGTGGTGCTAAATTACAATATAGTAATAAAGATGCTAAAGGATATGTTCCTGAAAATAAATTAAATGATGCTAAATATTGTATGAGATGTTTTAAATTAATGCATTACGGAGTAAATATTAATGATACAGTTCCTAAAAAGGTTGAAGAAATTTTATATTTGGTTAACAGTGATAATAAACATACAATATTTATGTGTGATTTTCTATCTTTATCAGATAAAATAATTAATATTTATAATAAAATTAAAGGTAAAAAACTATTATTAATATCTAAAATAGATGTAATTCCTAAAGATATTAAAATTGAAAATATTAGAAAATATATAATGAATAATTATAAAGTAAATAACGTTAGATTTGTTAGTAGTGTTAATGGTTATGGAATAGATTCTTTAATTAACTATTTAATAACTAATAATATTAGGGAAAGTTACATTTTAGGAGAAACCAATTCAGGTAAAAGTACCTTAATAAATAATATTTTAGATGCCTTTGATTCTAAATTAACTAAAACAACTATAAGTAATAGTAAAAATACTACTCTAGATTTTATAAGATTAAATGTTAATAATAATTTAACTATAATTGATTCACCGGGATTTGTAACTGATAGTTATGAAGTAAATTGTCCATTAAAGAATGTGATTAAACCTTTAACATACCAAATGAAAGATGGAGAAGTACTTAAAATAGATAAATTTTATCTTAATTTTTCTACATCAACAAGTATAACTATTTATTCTTGTTATGATTTAGAAATAAAAAAGTATTATAAAAATGACATAAGTTTTACATATAATCAGAAGATTGATTCAAATAGTGATATTGTAATTTATGGTTTAGGTTTTATAAATGTTAAAAATGAATGTACCATTTGTGCATCTAATATTGATAGTAGTTTATTAGAGTTTAGAGAAAGTGTGTTTAAGTAGTTTATGACAAAAATTAGAGTAATGGATGAAGATTTATCCAATAAAATTGCGGCTGGAGAAGTAGTAGAGAAAGCTGCTAATGTGGTTAAAGAATTAGTTGAAAATTCAATAGATGCTCAGAGTAAATCAATTAAAATAGAACTAATTAATTCAGGATTAAAAGAAATAATGATAACTGATGATGGAATTGGAATGAATCATGAAGATGCTCTTTTAGCGTTTAAAAGACATGCAACTAGTAAAATATATAAACTAGAAGATTTATTCTTTATTAATTCGCTTGGCTTTAGAGGTGAAGCACTTCCATCAATTGCGTCTGTTTCTAAAGTTAGTTTAAGAACTAGTGATGGAAAAGAAGGAACTTATTTAGAAATAAATGGTGGTAAGTTAGAAAATACTTCATCATGTGATTTAAGAAAAGGAACTATTGTTACAGTTAGAGACTTATTTTATAATACTCCTGCCAGACTTAAATATTTAAAAAGTGAAGTAACAGAACTTAGTTATATATCTAATTATGTTGAACGATTAGCGCTTAGTTATCCTAATGTATCATTTAAACTTATGAATAACGGGAATACTTTAATAGAAACAAGTGGTAGTAATAATTTACTTAAAGTTATACATGAATTATTTGGAGCAAATATCAGTAAAAATATGGTTAAGATAAACGCTAGTAACGATGATTATGATATTTCTGGATATATTTGTAAACCATGTGTATTAAAGTCTAATCGTAATTATATGATTACAATAGTTAATGGTAGAGTAGTTAAAAATGCTGAGGTAAATAAAACTATAAATGATGCTTATTACACATATAAACCTGATATTAAATATCCTGTGGTAGTTTTAAAGATTGAAACTGATCCTACTTTAATAGATGTAAATATTCATCCAACTAAACAAGATATTAAATTTAGTAAAATAGATAGTTTAACTAGTTTAATTACTAGCACTATTAAAGATGCTTTATATAATAGCTTATTAGTGCCAAATGTAGAAGTTAAAGAAAGTAAACAAATAAATATTCCTATTCAAACAGTAAGTGAAGTTGATAAATCTTTTAATAATGATAGTGAAGAAGATTATGTTATAGAGGAAACTCCTTTATTTATTAATGATTCTATTAATGATAATCAAAATGAAAAAGAACAAGTAACTATGGATTTTAAAGTTAATGAAAAGAATGAACAAATTAAAAAGATTGAATTTTATCCTTGTGGATTAGTTATGGGAACTTATATAATTGCCCAAAATGATGATGCGATGTATTTAATAGATCAACATGCTGCTCAAGAAAGAATTAATTATGAAAAGATTAGAAATGCATTATATGATGATAAAATTAAAACAACTGATTTACTTATTCCAATAAGTATTGAACTATCTCCTAGTGATTATTTAAAATTACAAGATAATAAAAAAGTATTAACTGATTTAGGTTTTGTTATTGATGATTTTGGAATAAATACGATTATTATTAAAACCCATCCAACTTGGTTAATTTCAGGTTATGAAGAAGAAAATATTCGAAGAATTATTGATTATATTTTAGAAATGCCTAAAGATTTTGATAGAGTAAGATTTATTGATAATATTTCTGCTACATGTGCTTGTAAGATGAGTGTTAAAGGAAATACCTCAATAACAATGGAAGAAGCTGAAAGCATATTAAATCAATTAGTTAAATGTGATAATCCTTATAATTGTCCGCATGGAAGACCAACTATTATTACATTTACTAAATATGAATTAGAAAGATTATTTAAGAGGGTAATGAATTAAAATGATTATAGTAGTATGTGGGGCAACGGCTAGTTATAAAACAAGATTAAGTGTTGATTTAGCTAAAAGATATAATGGAATAGTAGTTAATGCAGATTCTTTACAAGTTTATAAAGAACTTGATATTGCAACTGCGAAAATTAAAGAAGAAGAAAAAGAAGGAATTCCTCATTATTTATTTGATATAGTAGATAAAAATGATATGTATACAGTTTATGATTATCAAAAAGATTTAAGAAATATATTAGATAATAATAAGGATAAAAATATTATAATTGTAGGTGGTACTGGTTTATATATTAAAGCTGGTTTATATAATTATGTGTTTGAAGATGATACTTCTTATGATACTTATAATGATATTTCTAATGAAGAATTATATGAAAAAGTTAAAGAAAAATATCCTAATCTTGATATACACGTAAATAATCGAAAGAGATTAATAAGAGCACTTAATAAAAAAGAAGATTATGATAATAAAGGTAATGAATTATTATATGATGCTAAATTTATTGCGATTGATTTAGAACGAGATGTTTTATATGATCGAATTAATAGACGTGTTGATATAATGGTTAAAGATGGCTTAATTGAAGAAGCAAGAAAGTTGTATGATGAACATGTATATTCAAAAGCAGTGCTTACTTGTATTGGTTATAAAGAATTATATATGTATTTTGATGGTAAAATAAGTTTAAATGAAGCTTTAGATTTAATTAAGAAAAATAGTAGACATTATGCAAAAAGACAATATACTTGGTTTAAAAATCAAATGAATGTTAAATGGTTTAAGTTAGATAAATGTTATGATGAAACTTATAAAGAAATTATTGCCTATTTAGAAGGAAAATAAAGAAAATGAATAATTATACTGGAAGATGTATTGGAATCATTACTGATGTTCATAGTTTGTTAGTGCCGACTATTGCTTGTTTAGAAGATTTAAAAAATAAAGGGATAACAGAAATATATTCTTTAGGTGATAATTTCGGAGTTGGACCTAGCCCTAAGGAAGTAATGGATTTATTAAATGAATATAATGTTAAATCTATAGCAGGTAATAGTGAAGATTATATAGCTTTAGGAATTGCACCATTTAGAAGTTTTTTTACTCATGAAAAAGAAGAAAGTTATTTATGGACATTATCTAATTTAAATAGTTATGAAATAGGAATTATAAAATTATATCCTCATTTTATTGATTTAACTTTGGGTGGAAAGAAAATCGCATTATGTCATTTTGCCAATGATTGTAGATTTGATTTTGATAGATTTAGTACTTGGACTTATCAAGCAAATTATAATAATGGTAAAAATGCATACAAACAGTTTTTGTATACAAATAGTCAAGAACAAAAACTTGATATGGCAAATAAGATTAAATTTTTAGGAGAAAATAATGAAGAAGCTAAAGGACTAATTTCAGCGATGAATGAGCCATTATTTAATGGTAATAAAGTAACTGACTATGCTTCTATATTACAGGGACATGTTCATTTTGAAATGTTTGAAGAAGGGAAAAATACATCTTTTTATACTTTAAGAGCTATTGGCATGGCTTATGGAATTGATCCAATTGATACAGCATCTTATGTTATTTTAAAAGAAAAAAGAAACAATCAAGGATTTGACGTTCAAAAGGTTTTGGTTAAATTTAATCGAAAAAAATTAGAAAATGAAATATTAAATAGCGATGGACCAATGGATAAAATTAAAATATTTACTTATATGAGGTAAATATTTTAAATTAATTAATTTGATAATTTTTTTAAAATATGCTATTATGAATACGTAAGGAAAACTTACATAAAATAAAAAAGGAACATTTAGTTTTGCAATGCTGAATGCCTATCCTTTATAAATTAAGGTATTGACATTTAATTACTCAGTTTTCATAGGTAATTAAGTGTCTATTTTTTTATTATGTATACTAAAATAGATATACACAGAATAATGAAACATACGTATCTTAGAAATTTAATAATAAATTTTCTTTTACTCATATGCATCACCTCCTCATTTTATTAATATTAAAAGGTGAGGATAGACACCCAGCAACTATTTGTTCCTTAATTGGTTATTATACTATTAGTGTAATTTATAAACAAGCGAACAAGTGAAAATATTTAATATTATATTGGTTTTATTAATAAGATATGTTATCCTTTTTGTAGAATAGGTATGGAAGGATATATTTAAAATGAGGTTAGAACATGTATATAAAAATTATAATTTAGGAAAGAAAGAGATAGCTGTTTTGAAAGATATAAATGTTGAATTTAAAACAAATACATTTTATGCAATAATGGGAAGAAGTGGTAGCGGAAAAACTACCTTGGTTAATATTTTAGGACTTTTAGATAATGTAACTAATGGTAAGTATTTTTTAAATGATAAAGATGTAACTAATGTAAATAGTGAATTAAAATCTAAAATAATAAGTGAAAATATTGGATTTGTTTTTCAGTCATTCTATTTAAATAATAATTTAAGTGCATTGGAAAATGTTATGCTCCCATTATACATAAATAAAAATGTTAAAAAAAGTGAACGTAAAGAATTAGCTAAAGGGATGCTTACAAAATTTAATTTAGGGAATAGAATTAATCATAAACCTAAGGAGTTATCTGGAGGCGAACAACAAAGAGTAGCGATAGCTAGAGCTCTTATTAATAATCCTAAAATAATTATTGCAGATGAACCAACAGGAAATTTAGATTCTCAAAGTGAAAAAGATGTATTTGATATTTTGAAGGAAATAAGTAAAGAAAATAAAATTGTGATAGTCGTTAGTCATAATCCAATTGTTAAAGAATATGCTGATTGTATTTTGGAGATGGAAGATGGAGAATTAAATGAAATTCCTAGATTTAATTAAATTATCAATATTAAATATAAAAAGTAATAAATTTAAAAGTATAATTTATTTACTAGTTATGCTAATATTATTTTTACTAATAAGTATAACATTTACAGGAACTAGTTCAATATTTAATTTTTTTGATAAACAGTTCAATTCTTATTTAGATTTAAAAACAATATCACTTAAATTAGATAGTATGAATAAAGAAAAGGAATTAAATAATATTAAATCATTAAATATTAAAGAAATAGTAGCATATTATGATGATTATTATTCATTAAATTTAAGTCTTAGTTCTAATAAAGATTTTAATTTTGACAATTACACTAAACCAAACATTGTAGTGTATGAATATTTAAATAATTATAATATTAATCCTGATTATGGACGAGGAATACTTAATAGTGGAGAAATTATTTGCTCATCTTCATTTGCTCCTTTAGGCTATGTAAGTGATACTAAAGATATTTTAGATATATCTAATAAAATTAATAATAATTTAGATGTAATTTATTATCAAAAATATTATCCTAAAGAAGGAGAATCTAGGGTAAAACAAACATATAATAAAAGTTTTAAATTAGTTGGTACTTATGATATAAAAGAAGATTTAAATTATTATAATGTTTGTTATATTAGTAAAGATGATTATAATGAGATAGTTAGCAATTCAATGTCTATTTGGGAAGATGATAAACAAAAAATATTAAGTGATAAAAATTTATCATATAATGCTTATTTGATTGTTAATGAATATAAAAATGTTAATAAAGTATTAAATATTTTAAAAGAGAAAGGTTATTATGCAACTTCAGAAAATGAATTGGATATGGATTTATATAATTTAACTCAAAATATCTTAAAATATATTTGTGGTGGGATATTAATACTTTTAATTATAATTATTTATTTGTTTATTAAAAATGTTATTAAAGAAAATAATGATAATATAAATCTCTATAAGTTAATTGGATATAATAATAAAATAATTAATAATATTTTTAAATTGGAATATATTATACTTACTTTAATGTCATTTGTAATTCATTTATTATTAATGCCGTTAATTAAAAATATAATTATGAAGTTAATGAGTAGTTTTCCTGAAGCAAATATTTTAACGATTAATATTAACTATTTAGGAAGTATCTTGTTTATGATATATACTTGTATATTAATTATGTTAATTTTTAAATTAAAATTAAATAGAAAAGAGGTATGATATGTTAATTATTAAATCTTATTTTCATAATAATATTATTAAATATGGAATAGTATTAGGGTTACTATTTTTTACGATATTATTTTTAATAAATTTTAGTTTTACGATTGATTATCAAATTGATTTAAAGAAGAATAGTGAGTTTTATAGAACAGTTAGGTTTTCTTTTAAAGATGATTATAATTTAGAAATGATTAATTTAAATGAGTATGAAATAGAAGATATTATAAACAATATGAGTAGTGATGAAATAGATATTATATTTAAAAATTATAATGATGCTATGAGATTTAAAGATAATAATAAAGATCTATTTAAAACAGTATATATATCTAATTTTGATATGAATAATAATTATAAGGTAACTAAAAATGTTACAAATGGTTTAATTATTATTTGCTTGTTAATTATTTTAATATTAATATTTTTATTTTCTATTAATATAATTTATAATATTGAAAAAGATATATCATTATATAAATTACTTGGATTTAATGATAAATATATTATATTAATTACTTTATTTTTTATAATATTATATTATTTATTACTATATGTTATTTCTATATTAATTTATTTTATTTTTAGTAAAATTTTAATATTAAAAGAGATGGTAATTATTAAAGATATAAAATTTATGAATTTACTTAGTTATAGATATTTACTATATGTATGGATATTTATTATTGTTATAACATTTTTATCTTTTATAAGAATTATATATAAAATTAAGAAAAATAGTCCAATTAATCTAGTTAATTTTAATTAACCGAACTTGAAGAATAGGATTAAATATGCTATTATGAATATGTAAGGAAGACTTACATAAAATAAAAAAAGGAACATTTAGTTTGCTATGCTGAATGTCTATCCTTTATATATTGTGATAAGACATTTAATTATCTTTTGAACTGAACCCCAAAAGTTGGACAGTTTATAAATAGTTTTTAACTAGAGGATTGTAATCTGTAATTAACAGGTGAC
>CANNTX010000032.1 GCA_947522695.1 uncultured Bacilli bacterium
AGAGATTGAATTTATCAACCTCTAAAAAATCTTATTACCATAGATTGGTATCTTTACACAAAGTTTTTTACACTCTCAAACAGTTAGATAAATTTCTAACTGTTTTTCTTATACTTACAATAACTTTTAAATTTACAATCATCACAACTTGGATTAACACTTTTACAATAATATCTACCGAATAAAAGAATTTGTTCACTAACTCTATTCCATTTTTCCTTCGGAATCTTTTTCATTAACTTTTTTTCAATTAAGCTAACCGAATCATTCATTTTAGCAAATCCTAGCCTTTTAGATACCCTTTCAACATGCGTATCTACTGGAATACTAGGCTCATTATAAATATTCTTAAGAACCACATTAGTAGTCTTTCTACCGACTCCCGGTAATGATTCTAAATATTTTCTATCATTTGGAACTATTCCATTATAATCACTTAATAATCTTTTACTAACAGTAATTATATAATCACTTTTTTTATTATAAGATCCACATGATCTAATAATACTTTCTATTTCTTTCTTATCCGCATTAGCAAGACCATAAATATCATACCTACTAAATAATTCTTTTGTAATAATATTAACTCTTTTATCAGTACACTGTGCACTTAAAATAGTTGCTATTAATAACTCAAACGGACTATTATAATCAAGTTCACACTTCGGATTAGGTATATAATAATCTAAAATATCATAAATTTCCTTATTCATCTAACCAATTATAATCACTTATTTCTTTTACACTTTTATCAGAAGTATTTCTATTTCTTAAATGATTATTTACATCCTCCATATTTTTAAATCCCTTTTTATTCCAATCATAAATTATTTTATCAATATATCTTAAATTATTTACCCCATTATATGTAGCTTCTTTTAAAGCACCTAATATCAACTCTTCACTAATATTTTTATCAAGCCAATCATTAATTATTTCATACTCCATTGGAGATAAAGTTCTCGAAAATTCCTTTTCAAATTTTTCAAATATATTATTGTTAACCACCTTTTTATTATTTTTCATTAATCCATCAACCATACACTTATAAATAGGATCAAGATTAACAACCTCTTTAACTCCACTATTTTCTTTAATAACATCAATAGATATTAATCCTTTATTAGTTAAACTAGTAAAAGAATCTAATATTGTATTAACACTAATCATTGTAATTTTATTAATTTGTTCAACATCAAAAGTAGGCACATCCTCATTCATAAAATATATTAATAAAAGAACTTCTTCTAAATTGAGTTTATATTCCCATATTAAAGGAAATAGTTCTTTTCTTAAAACATAATCTTTAGCTTTAACATATTGTTCTAAAAAACTACTATTCATCTAACTATCACATCCATTTTTTAATTATGTATTTCTTAATATTCCTTTTATTATTTTTTACTTTTCCCCTAAGAATTTCATCTACAATATCATCATAAATAACTCTTAACTTAGGTGATCCATCAATACCTAATAAATTCATTATATCATTATTGTTAATTTTAACATCACTTATCTTATGAATAGGCATTTGTTTATCCATTTTATTAATATCTTCTCTACTATAACCTAATATTTCTCCTGCAACTAAACTAACGTATAATCCATATTTTAATAATATATAAGTATCTATTTTTCCATAACTAACTATTTCTTTAATTTGATTAATAATTGTTAAAGATTGTTTCGTAAATTGATATTTTAAACTAAACTCCATTTGAGCCCACATTCCTAATATATCAGAAACATTAACTATTTTATCATATTTTATTTCTAATTCATCTAATAATTCTAATTCTTTTAAATAATTTAATCCTTTAACTGCATTTTTAGATGTAAGTATTTTTTCTAACTCTTGTTTTTTCCTTGTATAACTTATACTCTTTAATAAATCCTTATTATTTTTAATAAAATAAAGTATTTCTTCATCTAAATTAAAATCTAATATAATAGCGAATCTAATAGCTCTAAGTATTCTAACCGGATCTTCATTTAATCTAATATCTGTACTTCCAATAGTTTTAACTAACTTATTATGAATATCTTCTTTCCCATTTAAATAATCAAATATTTTTCCTTCACTATTCATACAAATCGAATTAATTCTAAAGTCTCTTCTTTTTAAATCTATTAGTAAATTATCAACATATTTTATACTCTTAGGTTTATGATTATTATATTCTCCATCTTCTCTATAAGTAGTTATATCATAATTATATTTGCCTATTTTAAAACCAATAGATCCATAATTACTTACACCCTTTTTAATCTTAAAAACTTTAATTATATCTTTAGGCAAAGCATTTGTACATATATCAACATCATAAGAAGTTATATTAAGTAAATAATCCCTAACATAACCTCCTACAACATATGCTTCAAATCCGTCCTTTTCTAATTTATTTAATATTTTTTTTATATTATTATTCACTATAATACCTCTACGAAAATTATATCAAATATTATTCTTTTTGTGAACTTTAGCACATGTTTTTATTAGTTATTCGACGCAAACTACTGCCAACAGATCTACCAAGTTCAAACAAAGTATTAATAAATCTTGATAATGCATTTAATATTGATCCACTAATTTGACCACCTACTATTTTATTTAATTCATAATTATTCATTAATTACACTTAGTAGGACGAATGAAACCATCAACCACTCCAATTAAAAAAGTAATTAATCCACCAACAATAGCTAAAATAGAATACTTTGCTTTACCACCACTAATACTATATAACTTACTATCACTCATCTACTTTATCCTTTCTAGTACCTTTAATCTCCAATATTTGATCATACTTAATATTATCATTAAAATGATTAACATAAATAATCGTTTTATCTCTATAAACATCATTAATCTTATTAATTATATTAATTCTATTATTAGAAGATATTTCTGAAAATGCTTCATCAAATATCATAATATCCGAACATTTATATAAACATCTAGCAATAATTATTTTTTGCTTTTCTCCTCCACTAAAATTATCTTTAATTAACGTATTTATTCCTCTTTCTTTATTTTTAATAACCTCATCTAAATTAAGTATTTTAATTATTTCATCTAACTTATTATTATCTATCTCATTATTTAAAACAATATTATTAACTATACTGTCTTCAAATAATTCACTATTTTGATTAACAAAAGAAATATGTTCTAAATAACTATTATAACTAATATCTCTAATATCATATCCAACAGATACTTTACCATTATAATCATCTATATTTTTAGTTAATATATTAATTAAAGTACTCTTCCCACTACCATTATTTCCTTTAATTAATACCTTGCTACCAACTTTAATCTTATAATTTATCTTATCAAATACCTTATTTAATCCATACGAATAACTTAAATCATTAATTATAATATCATCATTTTTAAACTCTAATCCCTTACTTTTATCATAACTTTTTAAATAATAAACACCATTAATTCTATCTATAACCAACTTTAAATAACTATAAGAAACATTAAAAGTAATAAAATAATAAACACACTCTTTAAAATAATTATAATAAAGAATATAAACAATAATATTTTCAAAATTACTCCTATTTAACATTCCTAAAATTATAATCATAACAAATATTCCTATAAATTCTAAAAATATATTTAAATAATTATTTAACCTATCCACCTTAAAATTAAAATTAGCCACTAACTTAGATTTATCATTTAATTTCTTAATAAAGAAACCATTAATATTTAAAGAATTAATCGTTAATATTTTACTTACATATTCACTTACTCTATCCATATATAAATTATCTAAATATATTAACTCATTATATTTCTTAAATATTTTTTTATTAATCAACTTACACACTATAAATGTCATAATGTATATTAATACAACAACTATTGTTAACTTATAGTTTATTATAAATAATATAATAGTTACTATTAACATCATCATTAAATTTAAACTAAAATTAACAACTTCATTAACAAGATAATTCTTTATTTTATTTAGATCTTTAATTCTATTAATTATGTTCCCTGAAGATTTTAAATACAAATATTTATATGAGAGTCTAAAATATTTAGATATATAATTATTAACAAGTTCTATATTTATTTTCTTATTAACTTTAATTAATATATTATTCTTAAACCAATTAACACTTAACTTAATTAATAATATAATTAATAATTCTTTAATAAATACTTTATATATTAATACTTCTTTAATTAAATAAGTTTCACTTAAATTTAAGATAATAATTATAATAGTTAATATAAAACATATCATAATATTTATAATATTATTCTTAGCTAATTTCTTTAAGAAAGATAAATAACCATTATCTTTATCATATTTAACAATTTTACCATTAGGTATTAATTTTAACATATATCCTGTAAATATTTTATTAAAGTCTTTTCTTAAATATTTTACAATTCCTTTTCCTGGATCCATAACTATTAAATATTTATCTGTTATTTTATATACAACCATAAAATGATAACAATCATTTATTTTAATTTGAACAATATAAGGAGGTTTTATTTGTTCATTATTATAACCCATAACATCAAAACCATATTTAATAGCAGCCATTTTAATATTATAAAAATTAGTTCCATTATTATCTGTTAAAGTATCATTCCTAATTATTTCTAATGGAACATATCCATTATAATATTTAATTATTGATGCTAAACACGATGCCCCACAATCTTTTTCTTCTTCTTGTCTAATTACATATCTGTTTATATTTATCACCCTCTATAAATATAAATAGACTTTTTTTCTACAAATTACTTTATATTTTTATCATTTTTTCAAAAAAGTTAAAAAAAGTAGAAAATATCAAAAAAATTAATTAAAAAAAAGTAAAATGAAAACTTTTAGGCTATTTATATTTATAGAGGCACAAAAAATGCCTTAAATAAAATTCAAAATGAAAGGAGGAAAATCTAATGAGTTTTCTAAAATTTTTAAAAACATTAGCTAGACTAGTATTAATGTTTCTTTAGTATTTAATTACTAAAAAATATCATAATTTTATTTTACTTTAATATAATTAAATTGATATGGAGGATAATAATGATTAACAAACAAAAATTATGGTTTTTAACTTTATTTAGTATTATATTAGTACTTTCAGTTTACTATGTTGCTTTAGATGAAGATAACTTAACAAAATTAATGCCATCTAATACTTCTACTAGTGAAACCTTAAATGTTAAAGAGGAGGATACTTTAAGTGCTTTAAGAGTAGAAAATGATGATCAAGATCAAAAAGTTATTGCAGAACTCCAAGACATTCTTTTAGACCAAACTGTCAGTGTTCAAGAAAAAAATAATGCTTATGAAAAATTAAAAAGTATTAATAGTACTAAAGGTAAAGAAAACAAATTAGAATCTTTAATTCTTAAAACATATAATTTAAAAAGTTTTATTAAAATTAAAGATGATCAAATAAGTGTTATAATATCATCTAAAAACAGTAATGTAACAGACGCTAATAACATTATAAGAACAATTCAAAAGGAATTTGATAAACAAATGTACATTACCGTTAAATATCAATAATATGATTATTCACTAACTCTCTTTCTCTATCATAAAATATCAAGAGGATACTATGGAAAGGAAGATTGGAAGTGGAATCACTATTAACAAAAAGAGAAAAAGAAATATTTAACTTATTAGTAACTAATAAAAGTACAAAACAAATTTCAGACGAACTACTAATTAGTGAAAAAACTGTAAGAAATCATATATCTAATGTAATTCAAAAGTTAGATTGTAAAAATAGATCATGTGCAATATTAGAATTAATTAAATTAGGTGAAATAACTTTATAAAGTCGCAAATTAGCGACTTTATTTTTTTAATTAGCATATAATTTTAATGGTGGAATTTATGTTAAAAAATAAATTAAAAAAACGTATCTTTTTAATAATATCTTCTCTATTAATAATTTTAATTATCTATCTATTTCCAACTAAAAAGATAGAAACTATTAATAATGAGAAAAAAAGTTATAAAGATGCTTATATATATCTAGTTGATTACAATAATTATGTAGCTAGAGTTAATGTTGTTTTAAAAGAAAATGATAGAATAAATAAAATAAAAGAAATAATTAATTACTTAACTATTGATGGAAATAAAAGTAATTATATTAAAGAAGGATTTAAACAAATTATACCTAAAGATACTAAATTATTATCAGTCGATATTGATAACAATATTGTTAAACTTAACTTTTCTAAAGAATTATTAAATATTGAAAATGATAAAATAGACACTTTAATATCTTCTCTTATCTACTCTATAACTAGTTTAGATTCTAATTATAAATTATCTATTTATATTGAAGGTAATATTTTAACTAAATTACCTAATAATGAAGTAATAGATTCTATTTTAGATCGTAGTTATGGAATTAATAAAACATTTAATATTGACTCAATTAACGGTATAACTAAAACAACCATCTATTATTTATCTAAATATAATGACTATTATTACTATGTTCCTATTACTTTAATGAGTAATAATAAAGATGATAAAATCAAAATTATAATTGAACAAATGGCTTCTAAATCAGTTTATAACACCAATCTAATAAGTTATATCAAAGATATTCAAAAAATAAATTATGAAATTAAGAATGATTATATAGTTCTTAATTTAAATAATAATGTATTTTCATCTAAAGATTTAATAGAAGAAACTATCTATACTTTAAATTTATCTATTCAAGATAATTACGACGTATCAAAAGTAATTTATTATTTAGACAATACCTTAATTAAAGAAATAAATATAAAAAACACCTAATTAGGTGTTTTTAGCATATTATAATGATACTCTTTTAACTGATTCATTTCTTAATGAATTAGCCATATTAGCATCAAATGCTTTGCTATTAGCTGATAAATATCTTAATAATAATAAAGATTTTTCTTCCATAACTTTATTTAAATAAAGATCTCCAATTTCAGTTATAATTAATTCTTCATTAACAAATTCAATTAAACCAAGACTTAACATTTGAATAATAGTTTCATTATTTACAGAATAAATATTATAACCTCTTTTAATCATTAATAACATACTACTAATTTCTAAATTTTTCATACTTTCTCTCCTTTTTATATATTATATTTTTTCAAATAAAAAAGTAGAAATAATACACTAACATATTTAATTTCTACTTCTTTTTTAAATATACAAACATATGTTACAATATTTTTTTGTAAAAGTCAAGCTTTAATTTACTTTTTTAGTTATTGTGCAGTATATCCACCATCAATAGGAACAACAGCTCCTGTTATAAATGATGCTTTTTCACTTAATAAATAAACTATTAAATTAGCAATTTCATTATCTTTTCCTAATCTTCCAATCGGTAATTGATTAGCCATAATCTCTTTCATATCATCAGGTACTTGACTTAAAATTGGTGTATCAACATAACCTGGCGCAACTGCATTAACTCTAATATTCTCTCTTGCATAAGTAAGAGCAAGTGATCTAGTCATTTGGTTAATTGCTCCTTTAGTAGCTGAATAAGCAAAACTCATAGTTGTACCCACTAATCCATACATACTTGATGTATTAACAATGCTTCCACCACCATTTTTAAGCATTTCAGCAATAACATATTTATTAGCTAAGAATATTCCTGTTTGATTAACAGCAACAACCTTATTCCATTCTTCTAAACTAACCTCATGGGCTTTATTTGGTCCACCACCAATTCCAGCATTAGCAACTAAGTAATCAATATGCCCAAATTTACTTACTGTTTCCTCTACTAAAGATTTAACATTTTCTTCACTTGAAACATCACATTTAATTCCTAATGCATTTTCTCCTATGTTAGAAGCAATTTCTTCAACATTATCATTCCAGTCAGCAAGAACAACGTTTACACCATAACCCGCTAATTTTTTAGCAGTAGCAAGCCCAATACCTGATGCTCCACCTGTTATAATTGCAACTTTACTATTTTCCATTTTAATCTTCTCCTTTTCTATCCTAACAAATTTATTATAGCACACAAATAACAAATTAAACTTAAAAAGATAACCTTTAATTGATTATCTTTACTACTAATTATTGTTTGGTAATTTCTTTACCCATTCATAAAGTTCTTTACACTTATCATCAAGTTCTTTTAAAACATCAAGCATATTTAAATGTTTATTATTTTTATCATAATAACTAGTTTTACATTCAAGTAAAGTTCTTGGATAATCAAACCCTTCATCTACTTCTATATCAAACCCATTAGGTAAATTATCAAAATCATATTTATCATTAAATAAAATATAAGTTATTGTACTATCTAATTCCTCCCAATAATCAAAATTATTTTCCTTTATTTTTTTAATAATAATTCTTTCATTATTTTGATATTCTTCTAAGTTTTTAATATCCTCATCAAAATATTCGTAAAATTCTATTTTATAATGACCTGAACAACTTGCAAATGTTTTATATCCCTTTTTATTTAACAAAGCAACCGCAGGAGCAATCATTTTATCACAAACAAACACTTTAGGATGATCTTCAGCATAAGTATAAACTTCAAATGTTTCCTTATCTATAATACTATTTTTATCCATAATATAAATCGCCTTCCTATATAAAATTATAACATAATAAATTCCTACTCTAAATTAATACCTTTATTTAATAATTTATTTCCCATAAAATATAATGCACTATCAATAAATACTTGTAAAAATACATATAAATACAACATTTTTCTTAATAACATATATTTACCTTTTAAATCATATGCCCTATCATAATTATTAATGAATAATGATAATTCTGGAATATTTTTACCAATAATACTAAATATAGATATTATTAATAAAATTATTAAAAGATAAGTTACAACACTAAAAGTAACTGATTTAGATTTTTATTATTATTCCATTTAATTCCTAAAGTAGTACCAAAATATCCAGAATATTCTAAAGATATATATACTTCTTTAACTACACCTTATAATCTTTCCGTGATACCACTCATTTCTTTTTTAATTGTAACATAAATATAAAAAAAGATAATCTTAATGGATTATCTTTTCATCAAACATTTTCCTTTATTCTGGTTATACATATATTCATCTATAGAGACTTGATGTTTTATATCTTTAACATCATCAACCAATTGTAACTTATTAAATAAACGCATAAACATAACATTAAAAGGAGCATAATAACTACCAGAATTACAAAATTTAATTGTTACTCTTCCAATATTTGAACCTCCATTTATAAATCCTGATAAAATAGATTTAGGTATAAATTCAAGTTCAAATTCTTCATCTATTTTTCTTATCTTTAAAATATTAGTGCTATCGTGATTAAATTCATCACTACACCAAGTAACAACCTTATTTTCTATATCGTACAATTCAGAATAATGATAAAAATCATATTTAAAAGCTTCCTCACGATATATTTTATTATATTTTTCAACCTCATAATTATTATTAAAAATATAATCATCCAAAGTACAAACATTTACATTTTCTATATCTGCAAATAAATCTTGAAACGCGGAATATACTGCACCATTTTCTCTAGTGATAGTAAAAAACATATTTTTAATTAATTTACTATCATCCATTATTGTCCAGTACAAATCACCATTTCCATAAATTGACATAATAAGCCTAACATTTCCATCAATTAATGTGATGTCTTTAAATCCATTATTAATTCCACTAATAACAATTTTCATTTTAAACCTCCAAACATACATTATACTACCTCAAAATAACACTTAGTACAAAATTATTTTCATATTTGTCATAATATTTATTTACTTAATTTTTTGAATCAACTTTTCATCAAAAATATTAATATGAAACACTTTGTTATTTATGTAATTTATCATTTTCTAACTCATTTAACATTTTTTCTTTTATTTTATCAATATCAGTAAAAAATAAATTTGTTCCTTGACTTTTCATAGCAAGTAATGAGTTAAAGTTGTATAATATTTTACTTTTTAATGTATCAATTACTTTTAATGGCTTTCCATCAACAATATGTGGATGATCAATATATTTTCCTAAAGTAGGAAATGCATTTTGAATTAATATAACAGATTTTTTATTAGCTATTTCACTTATCATTATAGATTTACAACTACCATATTTTTTTATTTTCTTTTCAATAATTGGCTTATATTTTGATACCTTACTACTTAATGGTATAAACCACAAAATATCTCCATCTTTAATAGTAAAATATGTTGGTCTAGCCTTTCCATTTTCATGATTAATCATCAATCCCTTGTCATTTATTTTATCAAAAAAATCATCTTTAATATGATAAATGTATCCAGTTTTAATTTCCAAAACAATCACCCTTTCACCGAAAATATATCATAAACCAAAATAAAACTCCATCATTATTGACGAAGTTTTACACATTTTCGACCGGAATAATTTATTATTCGCACCATCCGGGAGCGATTAACATTTCGCGACTGGAATAATTTATAACCCGCACCATCCAAGAGCGGCTAACATTTCCTTCGAGTACTCTTTCAAGTACATAAAAAGTATACTATAATTTTGCACAAAAGTCAAATGGCTCTAATAGCATACATTATATTATATGTTCTTTTTTCTAAAATTAAACATAAAGACTTTCTATTCACATTTATATGGTGATCCAGCATAGTTATCTTTGATTTTATAGTTTATAAATTAATTATCTCTTTTCAATACTAACTGTTTAGTTTTCATATAATCATCTTTTTTAATATCTTTTTCCGTATATCTTTTTTCTTCAAATTCAATCATTTCAATATCGCCATCTTTATTAACATACATATCAATAAAATAAGCACCCATCGTATTTTCTAATCCTTGTCTAATTGCAAAGTTAGTTTTAGCTGTTAAACAAGGAATTAAGAACGCAATCACATTACGATATGCCATCATATGACTTTGATGAAAATGACCACTACCAATAATATTAGGTTTAGTACCAGGCTCCATTTTATCAATATACTTTTGCATTTTATAAGATAAACTAGAAGAACATCCTCCTCCTGGATGGAACATTTCTTCACTTGTTTTAATACTTTCTTTAGGATTAAATATTCCTTTATCATCACCTAAGAAATGCATATCAGGTCTTTTTTCTTCAATAGCTTCACCCATAAATACCCCGCCATTTTTACAATGAGTTTGATCATGAGTTCCCGTTATAAAATAAGTATCTATTCCTTCAACCTTAGGATAATAATTAGTAATATAATCTAGTTGTCTTGAAGCACCTAACCTAAATAAAGCATATTGATGTTCTGGTCTATTATGATAATCACCATCAAGTACATCTCCAAAATGCAACACTGTATCTATTCCTCTATCATAAGCTTCCTTATAAACTTTATTAAGTAAATTTAGTTGTTGAGCCTCATTACATAAATGAGTATCAGATATCCATAACTGTCTAATTTTCTTTAATTCACTCATATTAGGTTTAATAGATTTATTATTCTTATTTTTACTTTTCTTAACAACAACTTTATTATCAACTATATTTATGTCATATCCTCTAGCGTTAAGTTCTTCAATAACGCCACCTAATTTTAAAGAAGATATTCCTAACTTTTTAGCTAATTCATCTAAACTTTGTCCATTTTTTAACATATCAAATATTTTATCTTTATCATCTTTAACGTTTATTTCTGGAACACTTATTGTAGTATGATCAAGTAACTCTAATTTTTTAAAAGTTCGATAATCATCTTTAATAGTTTTATAATAAGGAATATACATTTGACTAGTTCCTTTTAAATTTCCTTTTTTATCTTTATCTAAAGTAACTATCCAACTTCCTATCGTATTATATACGGGCGTATTAGCATCTTTCATTTCATCAGTTGTTGCCGTAACAGTAGGAACTTGATAACTTCTAACACCTCTTCTTAAAAATGAATCACAAGCAGCAAAATGACTAGTAACTAAAATATCAGTTTTATCTTCATTTCTAAGTGAAGATATCTTTTGTTGTGGTTTATAACTTATAGTATATGGTACATTTCCACTAGAATGATGTAAATATAATGAAATATTTCCACTTCTCTTATCATCACATATAAATGAGACTTTCTTTCTCTTAGGACCTAGATAAATCATATCATCTCTACGATCAGAAATTAACTTACCAATATCAACCTTATCAGTGCCTCTTAAGAAACTTAAATCATGTTCACCAGTTATAAAATAAGTAGTAATTCCTTCAACTCTAGGAAAACAAGATGAAACATATTCTGCTTGATCTTTATAGCCATCTTTATGAAGAGTACTATTATAAATACTTTTTACTCCCCTATAAACGCCTTCTACAACATCACCTGTTAAGAATACATATTTAACACCCATATCTTTAGCTTTCAAATACATATCATTTAAAATGGTTGTTTGTTGATAAATACTTCCAAATCTCGTATCAGATATTAACATAATTCTTAACTGTTCACTATTATCTACAATATTATAAGATAAATCATTAATTAATTGTTCATGCCCAAAATTGCGTATTAAAGTAACCATTGTATCTAAATCATCTTCATTATTTTTTGCTGATGTATTCAAAGTCACAATATTATTTCCTCTTCTTTTAAGTTCATGAATTAATATAAACATATCATCTCTATTTATATTATAAGACTTACATAAATCTTCCAAAATACATTCTTGTGCTAAAGTATCAAACTGTAACATATCTGCATATTCTTTTAAATTTTCTTCTGTTATTAATTTAATATCTTCAGTTTCTTTAATAACATTTCCTTCTCCAATAAACAACTGTCCATCAATTTTAATATCTTTTTTCTTTGCCATATTTATCTCGCCTACCATTCTTACTATTATAAGTATATTATTTGAAATTTTAAAAATCAATAAATAAGTTAATAAATATTAAACTATTTTTACATATGTTAATTTCAATATAAAATTGATGTTGTTTGATCAAATAATAATATAGATTTTTAAACATTTTTATATTAGTACTAACGCATAGCTTGAACCGATTTTCACAACGGGCAATCTTAAAAACACACATAATATTTTATTTTCAGTTTCCGTCTATAATTTTCTGTTTCATAAATAATGTAGGCTTAAATTTGTGATATTTGCTATCGCACTTTATTTTTGAATGATTGTATATTTTATTATTTAATAGTAATATTTTCTCTATTTTTCGCTCCTCCCATTATTCCTCATATCTAACCTCATTCATATAATTAAATCCACTTAAGTAATAATCATCTGAATATTCCCTTACTCTGTTTTCCATAACATCATTTATAGGTATAAGTGTATAATCTTTTAATACTACATATTTATATGTAAATGTTAATATTTCATCATAATATCTAGTTAACATATTAATTTTTACAGTAGTAATAATTCTTTTATTTAAATCATTATCAAAGTAACTCATTAATTCATAAAAACCTTTATCTGTTTTAACTATTCTTTCATTATATATTCTAATTACTTTTTCACCTTCATAATTACCACTTATTTTTTGGGTAGTTGGATATTTATCATTTCCATAGTTTTTACTATACAAAATATTATCCTTTACATAAGCATATTCGGACATAAAATCATAATCAATCTTTTTTCCAAGAAATTCTGTTGAGTATTCCCATTTAAGATAATCACTTAAATTATAATTAGCATTTAAATACATATCATAACTATTTGTAACTTTATTATCGGTATTATCATCATGTAAGGTATATATTATATCATTATAATCGTAAAATTTTATGTCTGCTCCTGAGTTTGGAGCAATATTCATAACCTTAATATTATTTTCTATATCATATACTTTTTTATAAACAAACTCTCCATTATCTAACTTTTGTGGATTAAAAATATATATAGAATTATTAGCTATAAATGAATATTTACTAAATGATGTATCTTCAGTTAATATTTCTCCACCATTTAGTTTTTGATATTCTTTATCTGGATATTTTTTCTTAAGTGCATCCAATATTGAGTTTGCCTCTGGTGGTGTATGATCATTTAATTCCTGTTTTCCATTTTTAATAATGGCTATAGAAATAATGCTTATTAACACGATAGATACAATAACAACATAAATTATTTTTTTACTAGCCATATCACACCTATTTTTCTATATATCCACTCGTTTTTTGCGTGTACATATCATTAGTTATAGCTTTATATCTTTCCCCATCATAATCATCTGTAAATCCATTATAAGCTTTATATATTTCATTAGTTTCAGTATCATATACTCTTTCATAACCAAGAGTTGCATCACTTTGTTTTTGACTCATAATATCAAATGATTTATTTCGCTTATTCCAAGAATCCATTATTCCATCACTTATTTGATTACCTATAGCTCTAATTTGTTGAAAGTTCTTCATAACTGCGTCCTGTTGTTGATTAAATCCATTTATAAATGTGTCAGTAAAATTAAGTGAAGAACAAATAATATTTAACGTATCTTGCCAATCAATAAATTCGTCTTTAGGAGCAGTAATAAAAATAGTATCATAAACATTTAAATATTGTATATCTATTTTTTTGCCCGAAATTATATTTTCTGACACATAGTAAGAACCAACATCATACACATAAGCCGTAAATATTCCTTCTCCTTCTTTACCATTTGCATCTTTAAATGTTGCCCTTAACATATCTCCACCTAAACTGCCTTTACCTAAATTATCAATTACTGTAAATTCAGTTAATGTTGGAAATGTAAATGTACTAGTATTATTTAAAGTACCTAAGTCATTAAATATTTTATAAAAACCTAAAGTATCTTTAGTAGCTATTACACTAGTTTTAGCAAACATATTATTAGGATAATATTTTTGTTGCCATCTTTTCGCATCTTCTGATTTGTTATAACCCTCAGTTTTCATATTAAAGAAAAACTGATAATTAGGATTTTCTGGATTATATACTTTAATTGT
>CANNTX010000033.1 GCA_947522695.1 uncultured Bacilli bacterium
ATGAGTATGAATAATGAAAAAAGAAATTATTATAGAAAATTAGATGTTATTAGAATAATATGCGCTATTGCAATACTTTTCTATCATTTAGGATATATGAGTGGAGGATATTTAGCTGTATGTACATTCTTTGTGTTAAGTGGTTATTTGGATGTAGTTACAAATATTAAAGATGATAATTTTTCGTTTAAAAAATATTATCTAAAAAAGATAAAGAAACTATATATTCCTTTATTAATTGTTGTTTTTTTATCAATTGCTGTTGTATCAAATATTCCAAATACTTATTGGCTAAATATTAAAAATGAAACAACATCAGTATTACTAGGATATAATAATTATTGGCAAATAAACGCTAATTTAGATTATTTTGCTAGACATATAGATTCGCCATTTATGCATTTATGGTATATTTCAATACTTATGCAATTTGATTTAGTTTTTCCTTTTTTATTTAAATTTTTAAATAAATTAAAGAAAAAGATTAATAATTTGGTTCCAATAATTATAATGTTTGTATTAAGTATTGCAAGTTGTTTATATTTTTATCAGTTAAGCAATACGAATTTAATGAGTGCATATTATAATACATTTAGTAGAATATATTCTTTATTTATTGGAGTTATGCTTGGATATATTCATAATGATTATGGTAAGATTTTTACTTTAGATATTACATCAAATAAACTTAAGAACTTAATATTCTATTTATATATTATAGTGGTTATAGTTATGTTTAAATATTTACCAGCAACTTCACCATATTTTATAACAAGCATGATTCTTATTAATTTTATATCATGTAGATTAATAGATTATGCTGTTTCATATAAAAAAGATAGCAAAATTGATAATTTGATTAGGGGTGTTGCTAATATGACATATGAAATTTATTTGATACAGTATCCAGTTATTTATACTTTTCAATATTTAAATATAAATCATGCAATTAAAATTCCTATTATTATAGCAATTGTTTTATTACTTTCATTTTTACTTCACTTTGCGTTGAGTAGTAAAAAGAAACATAAAAATATTAAAGAGTTATTATTAATATTACTTATTGCTGGTTCATTATATGGTGCGATAAGATATATATGTGCTAAGTCTTATGAAAAAGAAATGGAAGAATTAAGAACGCAACTTGCAGAAAATGAAAAAGAAATGCAAGAAAAACAAAAAGATTATGAATTAAAACAACGACAAGATGAAGAAGATTGGAACAAACAGTTAGAAAAGTTGGAAAATCCTGGTAATTATGAAGAATTAGTTAAAGAACTTCCTGTTACATTTGTAGGGGATTCAGTTATGCTTGGGGCAATGAATAATATAACTAAAATGTTTCCTAATAGTTATTTTGATGCTAAAGAATCTCGTGCTTTAACAACTGGGGTTTCAATACTATCTAACTTAAAGAATAGTAATAAACTAGGAGAAGTTGTAGTACTACATTTAGGAACTAATGGTGATTGTGCTAATAATTGTAAAGAAAATATAATGAATATTTTAAGTGATAAAATTGTTTTTTGGCTTAATACTACAAACAATGAAAAAGTTAATAATAGTTTAAATGAACTTGCTACTAAATATGATAACTTACACATTATTAATTGGCATGATTTATCACTTAGCCATGATGATTGGTTCTACTATGATGGAATTCATTTGCCTCCAACTGGTAGAAGAGAATATACCAATATGATATATAACGCAATATTTGATGTATATAAAGATAAGTTTAAAGAAAAGAAACAAGCATTAATTGAAGAACATCAAGAAGAACTAAGAAATAAAATGTCTTTTTATGGAAATGATTTATTATTTTATGATTTTAATGAATTACAAAATAATTATACAGATTCAAGATTTAATGTTAAATTAAATTATAGTTATAAAGATTTAAAAGAAGATATTGAAAAAACAATTAGTGAAAATACTTTATCTAACAAAATAGTTTTTGGATTTGATAATTCAACAATTATAAGTGTTAAAGAATATCAAGAATTAATTGATTTGTGTAAAGAAAGAGAAATATATATTATTTCGACAGTTAAACCGTTAAATAGTTTGAATGGTAAAAATGTTTATGTAATTAATTTTTATCAGGAAATTCAAAAACATAAAGATTATTTAATGGCAGATGGTATTCATTTAACTGAAAAAGGTAATCAAAGATTAAATGAATTAATTAATGAAAAATTAAAATAGGAATCACTTTTAGGTGGTTTTTATTTTTGCTTGTAACAATAATTATAATGTTTTATTATCAATAAATGTATTATTTTAAAGTTACTGATGAAGATGCAATATCGACAAAATGTCGATGATTGAAATTATAATTAAATATAAAGAATATTGTGAATTTTATATGTTAAATACTAAAGAAACATGATTATTATAAAGCAAAAAACTTAAAGTTGATAAATTTAAAACATGATTTTTGAATTTATATATAAATAAATTAGAAAAGTTATGAACTAAATAATAATATAAATACTTTTTGATAAAACTTTGATACAATAATTTTATGAATTTTAATAATAAATTAGGAGTAAGTTATGAATCAAAAATCAATAGATATTACTTTACTAGATTGTAATGAAGCATTTTTACATTATACGAATAAAAATAATTTAGATAGTATATTTAAAGGTGGATTAATTCCAGCAATAGGTAATAATTCTAAAAATATTGAACTTAATAAAAAAATATTTTTTACTAAAGGATTTGATAATACATTAATTTTAATGGATTCATGGATTAAATGGTTGATATTAAGACCTAAAAGTGACTTTATTTATAAATGTGGTTACATATATATGACTAATAAAATATTTCCGAGATTTGTAGTTGATTTAATATTTAAAAGTTCAATAGAAAATAATAGAAAAATTAATTATGCTTGTAAAAAACTTGATGATATACTTGAAAATAGCGTTTTTTTAAAACTAAATTTAATAGAAAAAATAGATTTTAATTATAATGATATAGATGAAGTTAAAATGCAACCATTTTCAAGAAAACAACTTAATTATATTTATTCTTATGGCAATGATTCGAGTGATGTAACAATGGAATTGTGGAATATGCATACTATAGTTGATAAAATAATTGAGAAGGAGAAATTAGAAATAGTTTCTGTAAATAATTCTTATAGTGCCAAAAAAATTATAATGTATATGGTTAAAAATTCCAAAATAGATTTAAATAAAAAGTGTCCTTTTTTAATAAAATATGTTAAATTTGCAAATAAATTATCGTAATAAATATTATTAATTAAGCAAAATGTTGGAATGTACACTAAATGTGTACAGTTAAAATAATCAAAAATATATAGTAAAATTAACATAAAAGTAAAATAAAAAAATATACTTTTGGCTTTTCTTTTACAAATTTTGTTACTCTACAAAAAATAGAGTATAAGTCTTCAGTGATTATGATAATATTAAACTTAAGGAGATAATAAATATGAAAAAGTTTAATTGGTATTTAAAAAATGAAGAAGAAATAATTAAATATGAATGTAGATTTGATGAGGAAGAATTGAAAAAATTAAAATTAAAAGTGCAATGTGCTTGTAGTATATTTCGACCCGAAGAATTTGTGGGGACACATTTACCAGAATATCTAGATAAGAGTTGGGAAATAAGAGATGTAATATCTATTCCTACAGGTGATTATATAGCTGGTGAGTATCCTGGTAATTTTGGCTATGAACATTTATATTCATATAATCGTGCTCATCCACCTTATTTGGTGCATATTATTAATTCTTTGCTTAAAGATGATTATTCAAAAATAATAGATGTATACTTAAAACGAGGCATTAACGATAATATTCTTCAAACACAAGTTGACGCATGCGTTCTGGAATTAAAGTCAATTAAAGATCAAAATATTGATGAAAAAATAAAAAAGTTAGATGAGTTAAAAGAATTAATGAAGACTGTGTCTATAAATAGTTCTAAGGAATCTGTTGTTCCTTACTATGACAAACTGATAAATATGTTTCAATTAAATAGACTTGGAAATGTTTCTGTTGAAGAATTTAATAAAATGATTAAATTTTTTGATCTAAATATTGATGATTTGATTATTATTGACAATAAAAATTTATGTATGAATTTAGGCTCTAAAATTAAAGAAATGTAAAAAATGGATAGTAAGAATAAATTTGTTTTAAAATAAAAATAATGGATTTATATAAATACTTTTTGATAAAAATTTGATACAATTATATTGATAAAATTGAAGAGGGTTGTTTTATATATGAAAAAAGTAAATGGATTAACAAATAGAGAAGTTGAAGAAAAAATTGCACTTGGTAAGGTTAATAAAATAAATTTTGAGACAAGTGAAAGTATATCCATTATAATTAAAAAGAATATTTTCACTTATTTTAATGTGATTTTTATGATACTTGCTATTTTAGTAATTTTTGCTGGAGCATTCCGAAATTTAACTTTTTTAATAGTAGTAACAATAAATGTATTAATAGGTATTTTTCAACAAATCAGATCTAAGATGGTATTAGATAAATTATCTCTTTTAGATAAATGTAAGTATAGTGTTATTAGAAATAGTAAAGAAACAGTAGTATATTCAGATGAATTAGTTGAAGGAGATTATGTAAGATTATCAAGTGGAAATCAAGTTCCTGCCGATGGAATACTTGTTCAAGGTAAACTTTTTGTTAATGAATCTTTATTAACAGGTGAACAAGATGAAAGAGAAAAAATAGTTGATTCTAATTTATTATCTGGTAGTTTTGTAGTATCAGGTAGCGCTATAGTTAAATTAACAAATGTTGGTGAAGAATCATATTCTTCTAAATTAATGAAAGAATCTAAAAAGATTAAAGAAAGTAAAACAGAAATGATTAAAGCTATTGATAGAATTGTACTTGTTGCAGGAATTGTTATTATTCCGATTGGATTACTTTTATTTGGAGAATCATATTTTGTTAATAAATTCAGTTATAGTGAAAGTGTAGTTAGAATGGTGTCAGCATTAATAGGTATGATTCCTGAAGGATTATATTTATTAACAACTGTTGCGCTTGCACTTAGTGCTATGAGACTTGCTAAGAAAAAAGTTTTACTTCACGATATGAAAAGTATTGAGAGTTTAGCTAGAACTGATGTTTTATGTATTGATAAAACAGGTACAATTACGACTAATGAAATGGATGTTATAGATATTTTTGATGAAAATGAAATCAGTTATTTAGATAAGAAAAAGGATAAAAAACTATTAGAACTGGCTAATTACGTTAGTTCGATAAATGATAATAATGCAACTATAAATGCTTTAAGAGCATATTTAAAAAATGCTAAAAGTCAAAAAATAAATATGCTTGAGTTTGAAAATTTTAATTCGAAAAATAAATATTCTTATATTAAAACTAGTGAAAATATTATCTATAAATTGGGTGCACCCGAAATACTGCTTGATAAAAAATATAGTCATTTAATTAATAAAAGAACAATTAATGGTGAGAGAATTATAGTACTTATAAAGGAAGAAAATGGTAAGTGTGTGCCAATATTATTTATAAGTTTAAAAAATGAGATTAGAAAGAACGCTAAAGAAATTATTGAATTCTTTAATGATAGAGAAGTTGAAATAAGAGTTATTTCTGGAGATAATCCTGTAACTGTTTCTTCTATTGCTAAAGAAGTTGGAATTAAGAATTATGATTTGTTTGTTGATTGTAGTTTACTAAAAACTAGAGATGAACTAAAAAATGCAGTTGATAAATATAAAATATTTGGTAGAGTTAGTCCTGAACAAAAGAGAGAAATAATTAAATTAATAAAAGAAAATGGATTAAAAGTTGCTATGACTGGTGATGGAGTAAACGATATATTAGCAATGAAGGAAGCTGATTGCTCTATTGCAATGGGAAATGGTTCTGATGCTGCAAGGGAAGCAGCTCAAGTTGTTCTTCTTGATTCGGATTTTGGAAATATGAGAAATATTGTTTATGAAGGCAGAAAAAATATAAATAATATAACTAGATCAGCATCTTTGTTTACATATAAAAATTTATTTTCGTTGCTACTTTCAATTTATGCAATAATTTCTACAATCGCTTATCCTTTAGAACCTAATCAAGTATCACTTGGAAGTGCATTTACTATTGGAATACCAGCGTTTTTCTTAACTTTTGAAGAAAATCAGAAGAAACAACAAAATGATGAATTTTGGAAAAATATTTTACTAAAATCTTTACCATCTGCAATTATTTCTTTTTTAGCAATTGTTTGTATGGTTAAATGTTCAGTTATATTCGATATTAATTCTAATGATTTAACAACTGCATGTAGTTATTTATTTTTTACTGGTGGTTTTATAATTTTATATAAATGTGCTAAACCACTAAATAAGTATAGAACTATAGTGTTTATTGGATGCATATTAGGAATGATTATTACTATAAATATGATACCTGAATTTTTTAATATTAAATCAATATCATTAAAAGCTGCTATTTTAGTTATTGTATTTGCTCTACTTGAAGTTTTTGTTGCAAAGGAAACTTTATTATTGTTTAATAAGGTTAAGGAGTTATTTTATGAAAAAAAGCGATATAATTAATATTGAAAAAATAATATCTGATTTAAATGAACTTAAAATTATGACAAATGATAGAGATGATTCTTATTTCTATAATGGTTACGAAATGAACATTTTATGTGATTTGGTTAATGATATAGAATTTAGAATAAATAAAATTAGTGATAATATTAAAAATAAATATTCTGACATATATTGGGATATTATAAAAGATAATTATAATTTGGAAGGTAATCTTAAACTTGGAACTATATGGGATTTATCAAGTGGTATATTGTATAATAAACTTTGTAATAATTTAATGAATTTATTGAAAATCGAGTTACCAGTATATTATAAAAATTATTGTGATAGAATGCATAA
Source organism: uncultured Bacilli bacterium (assembly GCA_947522695.1). Classification (GTDB taxonomy): domain Bacteria; phylum Bacillota_I; class Bacilli_A; order RF39; family UBA660; genus CAG-533. The sequence continues at coordinate 6,943 of CANNTX010000033.1, forward strand.
AAAGGCTATAAGAAAGCAAAATTAAATGAAGAAAATTATTATCAAATATAAACCGTTAATTATCGGAATATTTCTTATATTAATATTATTTCTTTGTAGATGGTATTCTAACTATTTTTCTTTGAGTTTTGTCTTAGGCCCAGTCATATTTTGTGTAATAATTATATTTTCCTATTTAGGTACTTTATTTTTATTAGTAAACAGTTTAAATGAATTTATTAAAACTAAAAATAATGTATATGTTATGACTTTTGTGTTATTGTTATTTTTTTCAATCTTATATGTTTTCTTTCCATTTGATGAAGAAAAAGCAAAATTTGATTTTAAAAATAATCATGATAAATATACTGAGGTAATTAATAAAATTGAATCGGGCCAATTAGAAAATATAAATACTGATGATTATGTAGAATTAGATGAAAAATATAAAAAATTATCAATAACTAAAAATATAAAAGTTAATAAAATTAATGATGAATATACTGTGTGTTTTTGGCTCTATAAAGGGTTAATGATTGGTGATGGATCAAGTGTGTTAGTGTATTCATCTGATGGAATTAAAACGATAGCAGATGATAATTATTTTTATGATATTGTCTATCTTAAAGAAATAGAAAATAATTGGTATTTTGTTAAAACTAAATTTTGAATAAAAAGATTATGTGATATGATGATATATGAGAAAAAATTATAATAGGAAGTAAATATAATATTTAAGAATATATTTTACAATCTGAATTAATAATTTATTGTAAAAAAATATATAAATAATGAAATGAGGCATAAATGATTAAAATTGAAAATACAAATAGCACTTTTGAAAATATAAAAAATATAGATGAATATGGTAATGAATTTTGGTATGCTCGTGAATTACAAAAAGCATTGGAGTATAAAGATTGGAGAAATTTTCGAAAAGTAATAGATAAAGCAGTTACATCAGCAAACAATAGTTCTTCTGATAAAAAAGATTGGGTTGTTGAGGCCAACAAGCCAATAAAATCTGGAAAAGGAAAAGAAGAAATTATTAAAGACTATAAACTTTCAAGATATATATGTTATTTGATTGTGCAAAATGCTGATCCAAACAAAGAAGTTGTTGCCTTGGGACAAACTTATTTTGCTATTCAAACAAGAAAACAAGAAATAACTGAACAAGAATATGATTCTTTGTCAGATGATGAAAAAAGATTTTATCAAAGAAAATTAACAAGACAAGGTAATTACACATTACAAAAAGTTGCATCATCTGCTGGAGTTAAGAATATGGCTGAATTTCACAATGCAGGATATAAAGGATTATATAATGGTGAAACTGCTGATGATATCTTTAAAAGAAAAAAATTAAGGTATAGAGAAGATATTTTAGATAATATGAATGAAGATGAATTAGTTGCTAATTTATTTAGAATAAATCAGACTAAACAAAGATTAATAAGAGATAATGTGCAAGGTGAAAAGGAAGCTAAAGATGTACATTATGAAGTTGGTAAAAAAGTTAGAAAAGCAATTGCTGATATAGGTGGAATGATGCCTGAAGAAATGCCTACACCCGAGAAAAGCCTTAAAGAACTTGAAAGAAATAAAAGTAAATTAGAGAATAAACAGATAAAATAATAAATTAATTATATATATAAATAGTGAAGGTAACAATGTAGTAGATGCTATTTATAAAGATGAAACTTTATGTTTATCACAAAAGGAAATTTTAAAAGTTTTTGAATGTTCTACGAATAATATAAGTCTATGCTTAAAACATATATTTGCAGACAATGAGTTAGATAAAAACTCAGTTATCGAGAAAAGCTCGTTAACTGCTAATAATGAAAAAATATACAATTGAAGTATATAGTTTAAATGTTATAATTGTCGTTGGATATAGAGTAAATTCAAAAAAGCAATAAACTTTAGAATTTATGCTAAAATATTAAATATTTAAAAAAATAAAAGATTAAATGAAGGTGAAAATAATGAATAATGAAAATAAAACAAATATAAATTGGTATCCTGGGCATATGAAGAAAACCAAGGATGAAATTAAAAAAATAATGCCAGTTATAGATATTGTATTTGAAATAATTGATGCTAGAATACCTCTATCTTCTAAAATTAAAGATATAGATGATATTACTAGAAATAAAGATAAAATACTTATAATGTCTAAAGCTGATTTATGTGATATAAATGAAACTAATAAATGGGTTAAATATTATGAAAATAAAGGTTATAATGTAGTATTAGTTAATTTAAGTGATAATAATGATTATAAGAAGGTTATTGATTTAATTAATAAAGTAGCTAAAAATATTAATTTAAAGAGAAAAGAAAAAGGTTTAAAAGAAAAAGAATTAAAAGCGTTAGTTATAGGTATACCTAATGTTGGTAAGAGTACTTTAATTAATAATTTAGCTGGTAAAAAGGTTGCTAAAACTGGTAATATGCCGGGAGTTACAAGAAATAATGTGTGGTTAAAAACTAAATATAAAGTATTAGTGCTTGATACACCGGGAATATTATGGCCTAAATTTGATGATGAAAAAGTAGCACTTAATTTATGCGTTTTTAGTGCAATTAAAGAAGATGTTATCCCATTATATGATGTTGCTAGTTATATATTAAAAGTATTAAGTGAAAGATATCCTAGTATATTAAGTGAGAGATTTAAAATTAATGAATTTAATGATGAAGCATTTGATGTAATTGCTAAAAATATTGGAGCTATCAAAAATGGAGAAGCAGATTATAAACGTACTGCAAAATACATAATTAATGAAATAAAGTTAGAACATATAAAAGGAATTACATTTGATTATGAAAAATAATATGTTAAGTTATGAACAGGAATTATATGATAAAGGGATTAGATATATTGCTGGTGTTGATGAAGTTGGACGAGGACCTTTAGTTGGACCGGTTGTTACTGCTGCAGTTATTTTACCAGTGGGATATTTTAATGGATTAATTAATGATTCTAAAAAGCTATCTGAAAAAAGAAGAAACGAATTATATGAAATTATAATGAAAGATGCATTAAGTGTTTCAATTGGAATCATGGATAACAAAGTTATAGATGAAGTAAATATTTATGAAGCAACAAAACTTGCAATGTATCAAGCTATAAATAATTTAGATATTAAACCAGAATATGTTCTTATTGATGCAATGAAGCTAAGTGATTTAGAAATGCCTAGTGAAAGTATTATTAAAGGTGATAGTAAGTCTGAATCAATAGCAGCAGCATCAATTGTTGCTAAAGTTACTAGAGATAGAATGATGTATGAATTAGATGAAAAATTTCCGGAATATGGATTTAAAAATCATAAAGGTTACCCAACTAAAGCTCACTTAGAAGCAATAAAAAAATATGGATTACTTGATAATTATAGGTTTACATTTGGTCCAGTCCGTGATTTAATATTAAATGGTGAGAAAAGTGAAAGAAAAATTAGGAAAACAAATTTTTAAAAATAGTGTGGGTTTCTTATCTTTGATTTTTTTTATTGAAATTATTTTAAGAATAAACCTTTCATATAAAATATTAGATTGGGATATTTTTAGAATATTTATATCTTCTTGTGGTTTTGGTATTGTTCTAGGTTTAATAAGTTCATTATTTAAAAAGACAGGAAGTAAGATATTTAAAACAATTATAAGTGTAGCACTTACTTTATATGCATGGATAGAAGTTAATTTATACAATTATTTAGGATTTTTCATGGGAACTGGTAATGCAGAACAAGGAACCAAAGTTGTAGATTATATTAAAGAATATATTGCAGCTGCTAATTGGAAAAGTTATTTATTATTAATTCCTATAATTTTATATTTATTATATATTTGGTTTTTAGATAAAAAGATAAAAGAATATAAATTAAATAAGACTTCTTATTTTGAATTTAAAATTGAAAATAATAGAAATAAATTATTAACAGTTGCTGCATATGCTATTGTAGTTGTATTTATGTGTATAATATATTATGGAACACTTACAGTTAAATTTATGCAAAATGATTTGCAAACTATAAGTAATAAAAATTTAATTCTTACAAATGATAATCCAAATTTAAATGTAAGTCAGTTTGGAGTATATGCTTTTGGTTTTAGTGATATGATGATTAATACTTTTGATATTAATGTTGATATTAGTGGAGATGATGTTTTTAATAATAATCAAAGCAGTGTTGTAGCAAATGGAGAGTCTGCTAGAAATATTGATGATAGTGCTTGGAAAGAATTAATAAATAATGAAAAGAATTCAACTTATAATAAATTAAATAATTATTTTATTAGTAGAGAAATTACTCCTAAAAATGATAAAACTGGTATTTATGAAGGAAAAAATTTAATAGTAATATTAATGGAATCTACTAACTATATTGCAATTGATAAAGATAGATATCCGACAATTTATAAGTTATGGAGTGAAGGAACATCATTTAGAAATAATTATAGTCCTAGAAATAGTTGTTCTACTGGTAATAATGAAATGACAGTTATGACTAGTTTGTATACTATTAATCAGACATGTACTGCTAATAGATATAAAAATAATGTTTATCCTGAATCTATATTTAATATGTTTAAAAATTTAAATTATGTTACGACAAGTTATCATGATTATGCTGATCATTATTATTCTAGAAAAACTATTCATAAAAATATGGGAAGTGGACAATATTATAATGCATCTGATTTAAATATTAAGTGGAGTAGTTTATATGAAGAATGGCCTAGTGATACTGATTTAATTAAAACAAGTGTTCCTCATTTTATAAATGAAGATAAATTTATGGTATTTTTAACATCAGTTACTACTCATCAACCTTATGGTGTTGATAGTGAATATGGTAATAAGAATTTAGATAAATTAAATGATACAGATTATCCAATTACAATTAAAAGATATATGTCTAAGATGTATGAACTTGATAAGGCATTAGAACTTTTATTAGATGAATTAGAGAAGGCTGGAAAATTAGAGGATACTGTAATCGCATTATTTGGCGATCATTATCCATATGGACTAAGTACAAGTTCTATATCAGATGTTGTTGGTTATGATGCAAGTGTTGATAATGAGATGGATAGAACTCCAATGATTATATATAATTATGGACATGAGCCAGAAATAGTTGAAGAATATACTTCATTAATTGATTTATTACCAACTTTATTAAATATGTTTGGAATTAATTATGATCCAAGATTATATTTGGGTAACGATATATTTTCCGATTATGATCATATAGCTTATTTTGCAGATGGTTCTTGGCAAGATGAAATAGGCTATTATAATGCATCTAAAGGCGTATTTACACCTAAGGATGAAAGTAATACGTATACTAATCAAGAAATAATTGATATTAATAAACAAATTAATTTAAAACAGCAAATGAGTGCACTTGCAATTAAAAATGATTATTTTAATTATTTATTTAAAAAAATAGAAGAATATAGTAATATTTCATATATAGCAAATAGTAGTAATAGAAATGAGGAATAAAATGAATTTAGTTATTGTAGAATCTCCAAGTAAAACTAAAACAATAGGTAATTATTTAGGTAGTAATTATAAAGTAGTTTCTAGTAAAGGACATATTAGAGATCTTGCAACAACAGGTAAATATGGTTTAGGAATAGATATTGAAAATAATTTTAAACCAAATTATACTGTAATTAAGGGTAAATCTAGTGTAATAAAAGAACTTAAAAGTGATGCTAAAAAAAGTGATATGGTATATCTTGCAACCGATCCCGACCGTGAAGGAGAGGCAATAAGTTGGCATTTGAAAGATGCTTTAGGAATAGATGATAAAGATTATGAAAGAGTAGTTTTTAATGAAATTACGCATGATGCAGTTATAAACGCTTTTAAAACACCAAGAAAGATTGATGAAAATTTAGTTAAATCTCAAGAAACTAGAAGAATGTTAGATCGTATTATTGGTTTTAGATTATCTAAATTGATGCAATCAAAAACGGGTGGAAAGTCAGCTGGACGTGTACAATCAGTTGCTCTTAAATTAATTGTTGATAGAGAAAGAGAAATTAATGCATTTAATCCGGAAGAATATTGGACAATAAGTGCTATATTTCCTGAATTTAATGCGGATTTAGATAAATATAAAAATAAGAAAATTGAGATAGCTAATGAAGATGAAGCAAATAAGGTTTTAAATTTATTAGGTAAAGATTTTAAAGTTACTAGTGTAGTTAAAAAAGAAAAAAATAGAAAAGGTGTTATGCCTTTTACAACTAGTACTTTACAACAAGCGTGTGCTAATAAACTTAATTTTGGTGCTTCTAAAACAATGCGTGTTGCTCAAAAACTTTATGAATCAGTTGATTTAGGCAAAGAATCAGTTGGTTTAATTACTTATATGAGAACTGATTCAACAAGATTATCTAATATGTTTATAGATGAAGCACATAAATTTATTGAAGAAAATTATGGTAAAAAATACATTGGTGCGGTTAAAAAGTCTAAAGAGAAAGCAAATGTTCAAGATGCCCATGAAGCAATTAGACCAACATCACTTAAAAGAACACCTGAATCTGTTAAACAATATTTAACAAATGATGAATATAAAGTTTATAGTATTATTTATGCTAGAGCTTTAGCTTCTTTAATGGCTGATGGAAAGGTTTTAGCAACAACTATTTTATTAGATAATAACAATTATGAGTTTAAAGCAACTGGACAAATTGAATGTTTTGATGGTTATTTAAAAGTATACCGTAAATATGTCGACGTTGATGATGTTGTATTACCTGATATTCAAGAAGGAACTATTCTTAATGCGGATGAAGTTAAGAAAGAACAACACTTTACTAAACCACCAGCAAGATTTACGGAAAGTTCTTTAATTAAAGAATTAGAAGCTTTAGGCATTGGTAGACCATCTACCTACGCTAAAATATTAGAAGTAATTAAAGAAAGAGCCTATGTTAGATTAGAAGACAAAAAGTTTGTACCTACGGAAGTTGGAATCGAAACGACTGATAAATTGCAAGAATTTTTCTCAAGTATTATTAATGTAGATTATACTGCTAACATGGAAAATGATTTAGATTTAATTGCAGAAAATAAAGAAGATTATATTAAAGTATTAAAAGAATTTTATGGGGATTTTGAACCATTAGTTAAAAAAGCTTTTGATGAAATGGAGAAAAAAGCACCGGAAGTTACTGGTGATAAATGTCCTAATTGTGGATCCGATTTAGTTATAAGAACTAGTAGATATGGTAAGTTTACAGCATGTTCTAATTACCCAACTTGTAAGTATATTAAACAAGAAGAGAAAAAAATAGAAGAAGTTTGTGACTGTCCAAATTGTGATGGTAAAATAGTAGTTAAACGTTCTAAAAGAGGTAAAGTTTTCTATGGATGTAATAATTATCCTAAATGTAAGACTGCTTTATGGGATGAACCAACCGGAGAAAAATGTCCTGAATGTGGAAACTTATTAGTGTTTAAAGGTAAAGATAGAAATATAAAATGTAGTAGTTGTGATTATACAAAATAAAATTAAGTGCCAGTTCATGGTACTTTTTTAATTTAATAGAATATAATTCTTAATATTAGTCATAATAATAATGGTGAAATAAATGATAGATGAATATGAAATATTAAATTATGTTTATAAAAACGCTAAAATGGGTAGTGATAGCACAAATACGTTATTAAAATCTTTAGAAAATAAGGATAATAAAATAACAGAAGTTGTAAATGATATACTAAATAGTTATAATTCATTTTTAAAACAATCGGAAAGTTTACTAAAATCAATGAATGAAAAGGGCAAAGGATTTAGTCCTTTTACTAATATTTCAGCAGATATGGGCATAAAGATGCAAGTTTTAAAAGATAATAGTGATTCTGCTATTGCAGATATGCTTATTAATGGGCTTAC